>CAYVAP010000072.1:0-11962 GCA_964449365.1 uncultured Bacteroidia bacterium | reverse complement strand
GGAGCCTGCTGCTGGACGCCAAGCAGCGGGTACGCAGCGAATCGCAGCTCTTGGCCGAAATGAAGCGGCTGGGCCTCAGCCACAGTGAGCGCCTCCCCGATGCCGCCGCCCTCTGGCAACAGTTGGATCTCGCCCCTGCCGAGGGAAAAAAGCGTCGTTATGCCTGGTTTCCGGCGCCCTTGCTCCCTGGATACCGGACCTTGTTGCAGCGTAGTCAGCAGCCTAGTCAGATTGCGATGAGCGACCTTCGCGCGGTGTTGAGCGCCGGCCAAGCGAGTACCCTCGACTTGAAGTCGCTGCGGCAGACCTTGCAGCCGGTAGCCAGGCATCAGCAGCAAGTGGCGTTTTTGAGCCAGCGCCAAGCGCAGATCGAGCAGTTGCTCGAAACGGCGCAGCGGCACCGCCTAGCCCGCGAAGCACTGACCCAGCAAATCCATCGATTGGCCCCCCAAGCTCAAGGCATTGACCTGCAGCAGGGGCAACTCTCCGCTCGCATCGAGGCTCGGCGGCAGACCATGGTCCAGGAGAAGACCTTACACGAGCAGCGGTTGAAAGCGATCGAAGAGGAGATCGCCTTGGTTCTGCGCCAGATCGGTGCGATGGAGGCCAAGCTGCGTCAAGGGGAGCATTGGCGCGACTTTTATCGAGGGCAGCCCACCGCACACTGGCAGGCAGCCCATCAGCATCAGCTAGCAGCCACCTCGATTGATTCAGAAGAAAAAAACATAGCGCGACGGCCATTGCCCCCCTCGGTCAACGAGGCGCTGCGCAGGGCCCGGCAGGAGCATCAGGCCCGGGTGCGCGACCTAGCCCCACATTTACAAGCGGCTCAACAGCGTACCCATACCCTGCGCCAGCAGGTATTGGCCATCACGCGAGAGCCCCTGCCTCAGTGGGTGCTTACCGAAGAGGTGCTGGCGGCACGCGAGACTTTCGTGAGGCATCAGGCAAAGTGGGCGCAGCATGAGGCAGAGCAGCAGCGCCTCGATCAGCAGCGTCAGCAAGAACAGCAAGCCCTCAACGCGAAGATGGCGGAGGCCGAAGTCGCTCATCAGACCCTCCTCGATCAACTGGCCGAGCAGCAGAAAGAGGCGGAGCTCCGCCTGCGCCAAAGCTCGCAAAGCTTCATGGCTTGGTTGGATAGTCGCTATCCCGACTGGCAGGAGACCATCGGCAAGGTAGTGCGCCAGGAGGTGTTGATGCATCCCTACCTCAGCCCTTCGGTCGAGCGGCTCAATGACCTGCTTTTTGGGGTGCAGTTGGATCTTTCGGAGATCGAAGCGCCTCGCTTGGGTACCCAGCGTTTGCAGGAGGAGAGCGAGGCCCTGGCCGCTGTGGTGAAAGAGACCGAGCAGGCTTGGCAGGCGCAGCGGCAGGAGTTCATGCGGCAGCAGCAAAATTTGGACAAGCGCTTTCGGCAGAAAGCCAGCGGGCTGGCGCGAGAAGGACAGCAGCTCCGCTATCGCATGGAGCAAGCCCAGCAACAGGAGCAACGCCTGCACCGTCGCCTGCAAGCCCAGCAGCAGGAGGCCCGTCAGCAGCGCGAGCAGCAACGGCTGGCTTTGGCTTATCAGTTGGAGGCGGCTCTGGGCGAAGAAAAACAGTGGCAAGTGCAACGGGAAGCCGCGGATGCCGCCTGGGAGCAGGCATGGGCTGCCTGGGAAGCCGCTCAGTCGGAGCCCACGCCATCCGCAGTCGCGGATGAGGCGGCAGATGCGCTGCCCACAGATCCCACGGAACGACAGGCCCTGGCCGAGCGGTGGAAGCAATATCAACGAGATGTGCAGCAGTGGATCGCCCCCCTGGAAGCCTGGCAAGCGGCCCTGGCCCGATTGCGACAGCAAGAGCTGCGCCTACGCGCCGACCGCGAGCGGCAACTCGACCAGTGGCCACGCCAAATGGCACTGATGCAGCAGCAGTTGGTGGAGGCCCAGACCGCTCAGGCCGACCTGAGCGAGGGACAGGCGACCTGGCAGGAGCTAACAGCTTGGCTGGCAGAGCGTTTGCCTCACGCTGAGGCTGAAACAAGCTGGCAGGTCGAGGAGATGATTGAAGCCCTGCAAGCCGCCAAGATCGCTTTGGCAACGCTCTACGTGCAGGAAGAAGAACTGAGACAAGAAGCCCAGGCGTTGGCCGCTGGCTTGGGGCCCGACAATGTGCTGCGCTTGCCAGTAGAGCTACATGATGCGCAGGATTACCTGGCCCTAGCCGATCAGTTGGCAGAAGTGATAGCGCATGGTCAGTGGGATCGAATCTGGCAAGAGTTGGCCGGGCGACACGCTCCCTTAGTAACCAGCCTCGCCCATCAGGTGTCGGGTTTTGATCAGGATACCATGCGGCAGCATCGCCTGCAACGCCTCAATCAGCAATTGGCTAAGGTGGACTTTCCCGCGGGGTGGCAGGCCCTGCGGGTGCGTGAGGTGCCCGGCGAAAATCCCCTGGCCAGGGCTTTGCGCGCTCTGCTAGCTTTTGCCGAAAAGCACGGGCCAGCCCTGGGCGATCACTCTCTTTTTAGTCAGGGTAGCGATGACTCGGCGGATGAAGAGGCTCTGGCGTTGCTGCTGCGTCTGCATCAAGCGTTGAACCACTGGCCTAGCGAGGCATGGACGCTGGTCGAGAGCTTTGCTTTGGAAATCGAAGGGCAAAAAGCCGGACAAGCCACTTGGCAGCCTTGGCAGCCTTGGGCCGAAGCGCCTGAGATCGCAGCAGGCATTTGGCAGCGCCTCATGCTGGCGAGCTGGGCCGCCTGTGAGCCCGGTGGAGGGGCTCCTTTGCCCCTTTTGATGGCCGATGGCAGCGCCACCAGCGACGTGATCACCTTGGCACAGGCAGGCAAGTTGTCGCCTTTGCTCGTACAAGCACCCATGCTGAGCAGTGCGCTTGTCCAAAATCGATATCACCTTACCTCCGCCTCAGATTGCGTGGAGGCCCGACTCGTGGTAGCAGCAGAGGCTTAAGCCTCGACGCTCATGCCTTTGCGGCGGATCTGGTCCACGATGATGGAAGCGTGATCGATAGAGTTTTCGATAAACCACTTGCTGGTCTTATTGCCACCGCAGACGGTGCCAGCTAGGTAGACGTTGGGGAGGTTGGATTCGAAGGTATTCTCATCTCGCCGGGGGAAGCAGGCCTCGTCGTCGCTGACCTCGATACCTAGGCTGGTGAGCCATTCGAAGTTGGGATGATAGCCCGTCATGGCTAGCACGAAGTCATTTTCGATGGTAACGATTCCCTCCGGCGTTTGAATGTCGACCTCATGCGCTCGGACCGCTGCGATCGCGCTTTGGAAGTAGGCTTTGATGGAGCCTTCGGCGATCCGGTTGTCGATGTCGGGCTTGACCCAGTACTTGACGCGATGGCTGATGGCCTCGCCACGATGGATGAGGGTCACCTCCGCACCCTTGCGCCAGGTTTCCAGCGCCACGTCGATGGCTGAGTTGGCGGCACCTACCACCACGATCTTCTGATCAGCGTAGGGATAAGGCTCATCGTAGTAATGGCGGACCTTGTCCAGTTCTTCCCCCGGCACGTTCAGCAAGTTGGGTTGATCATAAAAACCCGTGGCTACCACGATGGCCTGCGTCAGGTATTCCCCTTTGTCGCTGCGTACTCGATAGCCTCCTTCGACTGCTTCGAAAGCCTTCACCGCTTCATAAAGCTGCACCTTCAGTCCAAACAAATTCTTTACTCTTCGATAATACTCCAGTGCTTCCTGCCGAGTAGGCTTGGGACCATGAGAAACAAAGGGCACCTCCCCGATCTCGATCTTTTCGGAGGTGGAAAAGAAGGTCATGTTGGCGGGGTAGTTGTAGATAGAGTTGACCAGGCAGCCTTTTTCTAGGATGCGATACGACAACTGATGCTTAGTAGCTTCGACGCCACAGGCTAGCCCGATGGGGCCAGCGCCAATGATGAGCAGGTCAAGCGGTTGATTCATAATTTGGCTGATCGTTTTCGAACTCAAAAATGACAGAAGTCACGGGTTGGAGATATCAATCCTACTACCTTTAGGCCCGAAAGTTCGGATTGTGTCTCAAAAATAAGGACTTCTTCACAGACACCCCTTTTCCTACGCAAGGAAGCACGTAAGTAGAAGACTCGCCCTTTTCAAATCAGCGCATTTACCTGGGTTGCTTCGTTGATCAAGCGGAGAAAGACGGATTAAAAGATTTTTTACAAGGAATATTTTTATTAATAAAGTATTTTTTAACGAAAAATATAATAAAACTGCCGTGAGCTGACGCAAAAAGTTACACAATCATATGGAAAAATGTAGAACATTATATATGTTTACCTAAAATGTGGATGTGGGCATGTTGGCGGCTTTTTGTTCGGGTTGTTTTTTGTGCCAGAAGCGCGGTGAGAGAAAAGAGGGGAAGTTATTTAGAACGATTCTAAATGCATGGTTTCCAACATATCTTTCATTCTTAATACTTGGTTCGCTTGAAGGACTATATTATTTTGCAGCCAGTTCAGGCATGATAGTACTTGATCACATTTGCAGGCTTTAGGATCGAAAGCACTAACTCAGTTACGCTATGCGACGTACCGGTTCGACTTATATACTTTCTACGTTATTTCTCCTTCTGATGCTGTTGAGCGGTGGTATCCTCTCGGCTAAGGGAGATCTCTCGGCAGCCGACCCTGCGGCGGGTGAGAAGCTTTTCAAGCAAAATTGTAGCGCTTGTCACGCGCTTAACGCCAAGCGGGTAGGGCCTGCCTTGGCTGGCGTCAATGAAAAGTACTCCGGCGAGGAAGAATGGCTGTATGGCTGGATTCGCAACGCCCCTGGTATGATCGCCGATGGCGATGAGAAGGCGGTGGCTTTGTATGAGCAGTACAACAAGCAGCAGATGCAGGCCTTTCCTACGCTGACTGACGAGGACATCAACAACATCCTCGGCTATATTCAAGAAGGGGACAAGCCCGCTGAGACTGCCGCGACGGAAGTAGCTGCCGCTGGGCAAGGTGGGGGTAGTTCAGTGGTGAGCGATCCTACTGTATTCTATGCGCTGCTGGGGCTGGTTGGTGTTTTGGTGCTGATTGCCTTGCTGTTGGTGGTGATCACTGCCACGCTGGTTACTGCGGTGCGGGCCAAAGAACAAAAAGAAGCCTTTAATTGGGCCGATGCGCTGGCACGTAGTCGTGAACTGATGACCAACAAGTTTGTGATCACTGCAATTGCGACGATCGCTACCATTGGCGGCTTGGCCCAGTGGGCTACCGAAGCGCGAACGATTGGCTTGCACCAGGGATATATGCCCGAGCAGCCGATTGCCTTTAGCCACAAGCTCCACGCAGGGATGTACGAAATCGACTGCAAGTACTGCCATTCGGGTACCTACAAATCCAAGAGCGCTTGGATACCGGGAGCCAACGTGTGTATGAACTGCCACAAGCAGATTCAGTACAAGGAATACGAGGATCCGGAGCGGACAGAATACTCCAAGCAGCAGATCAATAAGATCTACCAATCGATCGGTTGGGATCCTGAAAACTTTCAGTACATCGATGGCTATGAGGAGAAACCCATCGAGTGGGTGCGCATCCACAACCTGCCTGATCATGCTTATTTCAACCACGCTCAGCACGTAGTGGTAGGCAATCTGGAATGCCAGACTTGCCATGGCCCTATCCAGGAGATGGAGGTGGTGTACCAATACTCTGATCTAGGCATGGGGTGGTGTATCAACTGCCATCGCAATGAGAAGGTCAAAGTACTCGGCGAAGAGACCGACATGACGGTTGCCGATATGGGTGGTCTGAACTGTGCCCGTTGCCACTATTAATCGTTTCAAAAGTTGAACGTGAAAAGTTGAAAGAAACGGCTGTCATGGGCAATCCCCTTTTCAACCTTCAACCCGAAACCTTCAACTTCTTCATTCAGAACTCCATAACTTCTTAGTATACAATGAGTAAGCCTAAATATTGGAGAGGTCTAGACGAGCTGGAGCAGACGCCGGAGTTTCTGGCTGAAGCTGGAAAAGAATTTCCGACTGATATGCCCATCGATCAGGTGCTGAGCGAAGCATCTGAAGAAAACATGAGCTTTCAGGCCAATCGTCGTGACTTTCTCAAGGTGATGGGCTTTGGGATGACAGCCGCTGCCCTCGCCGCCTGTGCCGAGGGACCGGTCAAGAAAGCCATTCCTTACGTCAATAAGCCCGATGACATCATTCCTGGCGTAGCCAACTGGTACGCTTCTACTTCTCCGCAGGGCAACGCTATCCTGGTGAAGACCCGCGAAGGGCGTCCCATCAAACTCGAAGGCAACCCCGACTCTCCGTTGACCCGTGGCGGTCTCTTCGCTACGGATCAGGCCACCGTACTAGATATGTACGACGATGAGCGCCTGCGCGCCCCCATGCGCAAGGGCAACCTAGTCGGCAACTTCGACGAGGTCGATGCCGACATCACCAAGCAATTGGCCGAAATCAAGGCCAAGGGTGGAACGGTGCGGGTGCTGACCCATTCGCTGCTCAGTCCTTCGACCAAGCAGGTTATTGGCGATTTTATGGCGGATTTCGAGGACGCCAAGCACATCAGTTACGATGCGCTCTCGACTTCGGCCTTGGCCAAGGCTCATGCAATAGCCTTTGGCAAGCGGGCGGTACCGCAGTACATGTTCGATCAGGCCATGTCTATCGTGAGCTTCGGGGCCGACTTCCTCGGCACCTGGATCGCACCTGCGGCCTTCTCTTCAGCGTATGCGGTCAACCGCAACCCCGACCAACCCATGTCTCGCCACCTACAGTTTGAGTCGCTGATGACCAACACAGGGGCCAAGGCAGATTTACGCTTCCCGCTCAATCCCTCGCAGCAAGGACTAGCCATCCTTAACTTGTATAACAAGGTGGCTGCTAAGCTTGGCAAGGGTCAGATTCCTGGGGTGCCTAGCTACAACGTATACATGGATGGCCTCGACATCGCGGCCTCTGACTTGGTCAAGAATCGTGGCAAGGCCCTTGTCATCAGTGATAGCAACGACGTCTCTATCCAGACATTGGTAGCGTCCCTCAACCAAATGCTGGGCAACTACGGCAAGACCTTGAGCATCGCTCAACCTGCTTACTATCAGCAGGGCGATGATGAGGCCATGGTCGAGCTAGCCAAGGAGCTGGAGCAGGGTAGGGTAGACGCGTTGTTCGTTTATGGTGCCAACCCAGTATATGCCTCTCCTTTCGCTGCGATTTTTGAGCGTGCGCTTCCGAAAGTAGATCTGACGGTATCCTTTGCGACCAAGCCAGATGAGACCTCGGAGCTTTGCCGCTACGTGGTGCCCGATCACTTTTTCTTGGAGTCTTGGGGGGATGCGCAGCAGACGGCCACTCACTACACGCTGATGCAGCCTACCATTTATCCCATCTTCAGGACGCGTCAGGCTCAAGACAGCTTTCTGAAGTGGAGTGGCAGCAGCGAAAAGTATCACGATTATCTCAAGCGCTACTGGGAGCAAAACATGTTTCCACAGCAGAGCGAATACAGCAGCTTCCGCGTGTTCTGGAATGAAGCCTTGCGCAAAGGGATTTTCATGACTGAAGCGGCAGCCTCGACGGAGGGAGAGTCTACCACCGCTTTTGTTCTGGCCGATAGCCAAATCAGTGAACATGCCGACCGCGTGAAGCGCAGTAGCCGGAAGGAGCTGCCTAATGGCGAGCTGGAGGTGGTATTTTACCCCAAGGTGGCCATCTTGGACGGTAGCCAAGCCAACAATCCTTGGCTACAAGAGCTACCTGATCCGATCACCCGTGTGGTGTGGGACAACTATGTGACTGTGCCTGTGAGCATGGCCAAGGCCCAAAACCTCAAAAACGAGGACTTGGTCGAAGTTACCTTGGGCGATGAGAAAGTGCTGATGCCGGTGTACGTGCAGCCTGGGCAGGCGATGCAAACCATAGGCCTGGCCCTAGGGTATGGGCGCAAGCACGGCAAGGTGGCCCAGAGGGCCAACGGTAAGAAAAAAGGAGATCGTCAGATCGGGGGGGTGAATTTCTTCCCGATGTTGGCAGTAGACGGTGGTGCGATGCAGTACAGCATGCGCGGTGCTTCGCTGAGCAAAACCGGGGAGAAGTATCCCATGGCGCTGACTCAGACCTTCAACACCCTCTACGATCCTGAGAAGGCAGATCTGCTGGTGGGCGCTGGCGACTACGATCGTTCGGAGGCGATCATCGAGGAAACTACCATGGCTGAGTACACCAATGGCACCTACAAAAAGCAGGTATCCAAGCGTGAGGCCAAAAAGGATCACTTGGTTTCTCTGTGGGATTCACACTTCGAAGATCCTGAAACGGCACGCAACATCCACTGGAAGATGGCCATCGACATGAACAAGTGTACGGGTTGTGGCGCTTGTGTGGTGGCTTGCCAAGCTGAGAATAACATACCAGTGGTAGGGAAAGAAGAAGTGCGCACCCGCCGCGAGATGCACTGGATGCGAATCGACCGCTATTATTCGGGCGAAACGGACAATCCAGACGTGGCCTTTCAGCCCATGCTGTGCCAGCACTGCGACAACGCCCCCTGTGAAACGGTATGTCCGGTATTGGCGACCATCCACAGCAATGAGGGGCTAAACCAAATGACCTACAACCGCTGCGTGGGTACGCGCTATTGTGCCAACAACTGCCCCTACAAGGTACGCCGCTTCAACTGGTTCAACTACTGGCAAGACACCGAGAAGTTCAGCGACTTCTATACCCATAGTGAGCTGGGCAAGCTGGTACTAAACCCCGACGTTACGGTGCGTTTCCGCGGGGTGATGGAGAAGTGCTCTTTCTGTGTGCAGCGCTTGCAGGAGTCGAAGCTCCGCGCCAAGGTCAATGCCAAATCGACCTACGCCAAGCCTGAGGATGGAGAGGTACAAGTAGCCTGTCAGCAGTCTTGTCCTACGGGGGCGATCGTGTTCGGCGACTTCAATGATCCGAACAGCGCCGTGAGCAAGGCTTATCGCGAGTCGCGTAGCTACGCGGTTCTTGAAGAGGTCAAGACCCTTCCCTCGGTACAGTACCAGGCTTTGGTGCGTAACCGCGACGAGAAGGAAACCAAGATGAAAGAAGCCGAGCAAATGAAGGCCCGCCCCTGGCTGAACCCCAGTCACGCAGCGGAAGAACATGCCGGTGATCACGCATAAATTTTTCACGTCTTGGCCTTGGGCCAGGGCTTAGCCTTTACCTTACGCCGAGTCGGCATGCCGGCTAGCTGATATAGAAACCGTTCAAAGATCAATCACAGTTATGGCTCACGTAAGATCTCCCATTCGCCAAAAATGGCTCACCAATACCGACACCTACGGTAAAATCACCGAGGACATCACCCGACCCATCGAGTCGAAACCTAATCCGCAGTGGCTGCTCTGGGTCAGCCTCTCTGCGCTGGTGATGCTAGGTGGATTTGGCTGTATTGCCTGGACCGTATACAAAGGTATCGGTACCTGGGGCCTCAACAAGACCGTCGGATGGGCTTTCGACATCACCAACTTCGTATTCTGGGTCGGTATCGGTCACGCCGGCACACTGATCTCAGCGGTACTGCTGCTCTTCCGCCAAGAATGGCGCAACTCGATCAACCGTGCCTCAGAGGCCATGACGATCTTTGCGGTGGTCTGCGCGGGCTTGTTCCCGATTTTGCACATGGGGCGTCCCTGGCTGGGGCTGTGGTTCTTGCCTTTGCCCAACACGCGCGGTTCGCTGTGGGTCAACTTCAACTCGCCCCTGCTGTGGGATGTGTTCGCTATTTCGACCTACTTCTCGGTATCGCTCGTCTTTTGGTACCTAGGGATGGTGCCCGACTTTGGTACGATCCGCGACCGCATGGCGCGCGCAGGTCGTAAGTGGGGAGCCAAAATCTACGGTGGCCTCAGCATGGGCTGGGAAGGATCGAGCCGCAATTGGTCGCGCTACGAATTGGTTTCGCTCATTTTGGCTGGGCTAGCTACGCCACTGGTACTTTCGGTACACTCCATCGTATCGATGGACTTTGCTACCTCGGTGATTCCTGGCTGGCACACCACGATTTTTCCGCCATACTTTGTAGCCGGGGCAATTTTCTCTGGGTTTGGTATGGTACAAACCCTGATGATCGTAACCCGCAAGGTGTACAAGCTGGAAAATTACATTACCATGGATCACATGGAGTCGATCGCTAAGATCGTACTGGCCACGGGGTCGTTGGTAGGGTTGGCCTATACCACAGAGTTTTTCACCGCCTACTACTCTGGTGTCCTCTGGGAGCGTTACTTGTTCGTCAATCGCATGTTCGGTCCTTACTGGTGGGCTTACTGGGCGATGTTTACCTGCAACGTAGTAACGCCGCAGCTCTTCTGGTCGAAGAAAATCCGGACCAACTTGACGGCAACCTTTATCATCTCGATCTTTGTGAACATCGGGATGTGGTTTGAGCGCTTTGTGATCATCGTTTCATCGCTACACCGCGACTTCCTGCCTTCGAGCTGGGCGATGTATACTCCGACCTGGATCGAAGCTGGTATCTTCATCGGTACTTTCGGTCTGTTCATGTTCTGCTTCCTCCTCTTCTCCAAGTTCTTGCCGGTGATCAATATGTTTGAGGTGAAAACCCTCCTGCAACATCCCCGCAAGCCGGATCACATCGAGGAGGCCGAGCAGCAAAAGCCGATGACGGCATAAGAAATTGATTGGTTAAAAGTTGAAGGCGAAACGTTCGGAATGCCAGCTTTCAGTTCTGAGCTTTCAACTTTTAACTCCCTTCCCATTGATGTTTCAACCTGCACCATAATGGAAAAGAGTTTTTTATTGGGCAAGTTTTGGGATCCGAACAAGACCATGGAGGCGATGAAGCGCTTCAAGGAAAATGACACCTTGGTCTATGACGTGTATTCCCCTTTCCCGATTCACGGGATCGATCCCTATCTCAATATCAAGCGTACCCGTCTGACGGTGGCTGCGTTTATCTACGGCTGTATTGGCTTTGTGACGGCAGTTGCCATGATGAGCTTTCTCTACGGCGTGGTCTGGCCGATGAATATCGGCGGTAAGCCTGCCCTGGCTTTTCCTGCTTTCGTACCGATCACCTTTGAGACGACAGTGCTGTTTGCCGCCCACGGCATGGTGATTACTTTCTTCATCATCGGGCGCTACTGGCCTGGCAAGAAAGCCAAGCTGATGGATGATCGTCAGACCGACGATGTGATCGTAGTGGCCATCGACCGCGATAAAATCGAAGATGAGGACGCCGTAAGAGCGGTGTTTGAAGAAACTGGCGCTTACGAGGTTAGCACCAAAGACTATAAAGACCTGTAAATCATGCAGCTACCATATATCTATATCCGTTTCAGTGGGTTGTCCCTCCTAGGAATCCTGGCCCTGCTGTTGACTGGTTGTTACTACGACAAGTCAGATCGCAACATCGAGTATGCTCCGAATATGTACAATTCGTTGCCTCTCGAGCCATACAGCCAAACGGTGTATGAGACTCAGCCTGAGATCGGGGGGCACTATCCGGCGGCTGAAAAAGACGGGAAGGTCAAGCACTTTGCCAATGGCCTATCGGCTCAAAAGCCAGTGAATGGCACGGTCCCGCGCTCTGATTCTTGGTACTATGAGGAGGCGTATTCACCTTATCCATATCCTGATACACCCGAAGCTTACGAGCAGGCTGGCGAAGAGTGGACTACACCGCTTGAAGAAAATGAGACTACTTTCCAGCGCGGAAAAGAGGTCTATGAAATCTACTGTGTCATGTGCCACGGTCCCAACGGCAAAGGGCAGGGTTCATTGGTAACAGGCGGTGCATACGTCGGGGTACCAGCCTACAACGCGCTCGAAATCTCTGAGGGGAAAATGTTTCATACCCTGACTTGGGGAAAAGGTGTCATGGGCTCTTATGCCTCTCAGATTACCCCCAAAGAGCGCTGGCAAGTGATTGCTTATATCAAGCAATGGTTTCCAAACTACCAGTCTGCCGATGAAGCAGAAGCAGGAGA
>CAYVAP010000071.1:8081-12026 GCA_964449365.1 uncultured Bacteroidia bacterium | reverse complement strand
GGCTGATTTCCTATCAGATTACACACCCTAGGTATAAGGGTATCAGGCACTTTGGTCAGCCCCCGTTCATATTGGCTCACTCAGTGGCCGCCCAAGCGGCTACATTTACTTTCAACCTTCAACCTTCAACCTTCAACCGCGAAACGAATGACTAGATCCTGCTCGATGCCTGTGAGATATCGCTATTTCGATATCTCCGCCCCTCCATCACCGGGGCCCTCGACCAGATAGCTCTAATTTCACACACTATCCTGTTATGAATGAGGTTCTTTGGCTGCTGAAGATGCATCGGCGCGGCATGCTAGCAGAGCAACTACAAAGCAAGATCGATACCTTCGTAGAAGATCGGATGAGGGCGCTGGGCCTCGCTAATGCCCATGCGTACATGGCTTATCTGGATAGTAACCCACCCGAGATCACCTTTTGGGAACGCCAGTTGCACCAGTGGGGCTTAGGCAAGCCACAGCTACCACCGGAAGGAGTCGCCGTCGCATACACTGGGCCGCACCAAGCCTACCCCTCCGCTCAGTCGAGCCACAGCCACTACGAATGGCTCAGCCTGATCGAGCAGCTAGGAGGAATCACCACTTGGGCCTTCTCCTTTGATCAGGGATTGACCCACGTGAGTGGCCCACTGGCGGGCCCCATCTTGCATACCTTGGACCCCAATCACCCCCTAGGCAGTGTGCTGCAATTTGTGGCACAAGAGGATCGCGGCCATGTGAGCAAAGCCATCCATCAGGTGATGAAAGAGGGTAGCGTACAAGAAATGGCTTACCGGATAAAGCTGCCCAATGGGGAAATGCGCTCGCTCAAAGACCGGGTCCAGCCCGTGTTTGACCCCGAGGGTCGCATCGAGGGCTTGGTCGGGGTGAAAATCGACCTTACCGAAATGGTAGAGGCTCAGCAGAAGCTGGCTGAGAGCGAGCAGCGCTATCGTCGCTTGGTGGAAACCATCCAGGTACCGATCGTGATTCATCAAACCGATCAGATCGTTTTTGCCAATCAGGCCGCACTCCGAGCGATTGGGGCGGCGTATCCCGCGCAGTTTGTAGGCCAAGCCATGACGAATTTTGTGCCCGAGTCCAGCCTCATTCCCTGGCTACCCCAGCCGCCTACCACCTCGCAGAGCATGGCGCATCTCCTGCCTTATGAAGGCGAGCTGCCGCTACGTCGCCTGGATGGGAAGCTGATGTATACCCAATCGGGGGCTGTGGATATCGAGTACCAAGGCCGCCCCGCCGTTCTGCTTTATTTTCTCGACACCACAGAGCGCAAGCTGCGAGAAAAGGAAATTCATCAGCTCACCCAAACCCTGGAGCGCCGCGTGAGCCAGCGCACCGCTGCCCTCAAAGCCTCTAACGACGAGCTACGCCGCTTTGCCTATTCCGTCTCCCACGATTTGCGAGCCCCCTTGCGGCACCTCATGAGCTACAGCCATCTATTGATGAAAAATTATCAGGGCGGCCTGGATGAACTGGGGCAGGAGTTTTTGGGCTTCATTGCTCAGGCGGCTCACCGCATGGACGACCTCGTCTCAGGCCTGCTGGCCTACTCGCGGGTGGGGCAGCATGCCTTGGAGCCCAGTTGGATCCATTCGGATACCCTGATCAAGGAAATATGGCCGACCTTGCTCACCGCCGAACAACGTACTCAAGTGGACCTGCAAGTCGATGAGTTGCCAGCGGTGTATGCCGATGCCTTTTTGATGGAGCAAGTCTGGGCCAACCTTCTGAGCAACGCGATCAAGTACAGTAGCCGACAAGCGCATCCGCGCATTCACGTTCAAGGCCGACTCACAGGTCGCTACGTGACCTTTCAGCTCACCGACAACGGAGTCGGCTTTGACATGAAAGATTATGGACGGCTCTTCGTGCTGTTTCAGCGCCTGCCGAGCAGCCAGGGGTTTGATGGCACTGGGATTGGACTGGCCAACGCCAAGCGCATCGTCGACCGTCATCACGGGGAGATCTGGGCCAAATCGGCCCCCAATGAGGGCGCTACTTTCTTTGTCAAGTTGCCGCGCTCAGGAGCGGCTCCTGAGGGCAATCTGTAGCCAGAAAGCTACGCCTGCCTCAGCGCCCGTCGTCGTAAGCTTGTTTTTCCTCCCACTGAGCGTCGTAGTCCCCTTCTGCGGTCTCGGTCTGCTCTTGATCCTGCAAGGCCGCCAGCACCTCGTCGCGAATGGCCTCGACTTTTGCTCGGGGGGGTGGCAGGTCTTCTGGGGCAATGCCCCGAAACAGCAACCCAGCCAGTGTCCCCCCCAGCAGCGGTGCCACTGCGTAGTACCAGATGGGCTCATAGGCACCGTTGAGCAAATTGGCGGCGAAGCCGAGCGCCGGATTGAGCACCGCGCGAGAAATCCCCCACCCGGCCACCAGCGCCGCGAGATAAGTCCCTCCGATAGCCAACCCATAATGGCTGTTGCCCGCCTGTCGACTGCTGACCAAAACCAGCAGCGCCACCATCACTAGCACGAAGGTAAAGAGCAACTCCGTGATGAGTACTTCGGCCAGCGTGGCGCTCCCCACCGGAATCAGCTCAAAGGTAAAGGCATCGTCTTGTACCAGCACCCCCACCAGCGCTGCTCCAGCCAGGGCCCCGAGGAGCTGAGACAGCAGATAAAGGCCCGCGTCGCGCCAATGGATGCGCCTCAGGATCAGAATGGCCACGGTGTAGGCCGGGTTGAAGTGTGCACCAGAGTAGGCCCGACCTGCATAAACGAGGCCCGCCAGTCCGAGACTTACCCCCAAGGGCCAAAGCGGGCTGCCGCTGCCTAGGGTCAGGCCCAGCAGCAAGGCCCAGAATAAGGTGCCAATAAATTCGATCAGATAAGATTGCCAGGGAATCATGAGCGTAGCGTTCGAGAGCAAGGAGAGGAGCATCATCACAGACTGGACCTACACAGGGCTATGTCAAGATCAAGTTACGCATATCCCTGGCAATCCCGGGTCATTGCATTTATTTTTGGAAGGAAAATCCGTATCTTTACTCCGAATTTCAAAGGTTAGCGTACTTCTAACAAGCAATTCACCGACAAAATATGATCACCATCTCGAATCTTTCCTTGCGCTTTGGAAAGCGTGTGCTGTTTGATGATGTGAATCTGAAGTTCACCCCTGGCAACTGCTACGGGGTGATCGGGGCCAATGGCGCGGGGAAGTCTACCTTCCTCAAAATTCTCTCGGGTGAGATCGATCCTACTACCGGTGGGGTCCACATCACTCCTGGTGAACGCATGTCGGTCCTGAAGCAGAATCACTACGAATTTGATCAATACGAGGTGCTGTAAACGGTGCTGATGGGCAAACGGAAGCTCTACGACCTCAAAAAAGAGATCGACGCCATCTACGCCAAGCCCGATTTCTCCGACGAAGACGGCATCCGCGCAGGCGAGCTGAGCGCCGAATTCGAAGACATGGATGGCTGGAACGCCGAGTCCGAAGCGGCTGAGCTGCTCTCCAACCTCGGTATCACCGAGGATCAGCACTTCAAGCAGATGAACCAGCTCAACGGCAACGAGAAGGTCCGAGTGCTGCTGGCTCAGGCCATCTTCAACAACCCCGATATCCTGCTGCTAGACGAGCCTACCAACGACCTCGACGTGGAGACCATCGAGTGGCTGGAAGACTTTCTGGCCGACTTCAAAAACATTGCCATCGTGGTGAGCCACGACCGCCACTTCCTCGATGCAGTCAGTACCCACATCTGCGACATCGACTTTGGCAAAATCTCGCTGCACGCGGGCAACTACTCCTTCTGGTACCAGGCCAGCCAACTGGCCCTACGCCAGCGCGCCGATCGCAACAAGAAAACGGAAGAGAAGCGCAAAGAGCTGCAAGAGTTTATCCAGCGCTTCAGCGCCAACGTGGCCAAGTCCAAGCAGGCCACGGCGCGCAAAAAGATGCTGGAAAAGATGCACGTGGACGACATTCGCCCCTCCAA
>CAYVAP010000071.1:0-8071 GCA_964449365.1 uncultured Bacteroidia bacterium | reverse complement strand
ACTTCCCCGATGGCGAAGTGTTCACCGGCCCGAACCTCAAGGCCACCGACGGCGATGAGGTATTGTTTCAGGACATCAACCTCGATGTGCTCAAGGGCGAGAAAATCGCCCTGATCTCGCGCAACAGCCGCGCCGTATCGCGCTTCTTCGATATCATCATGGGCAAGGTGCAGCCCGATGGCGGCGAGTACAAGTGGGGCGTGACCATCACCCCGGCCTACCTACCGCTGGAAAACGATGAGTTTTTCAACCAAGATCTCAACTTAGTCGATTGGCTGCAGCAATATTCCAATAACACCGAGGAAGAATTCGTGCGGGGCTTTTTAGGCAAAATGCTCTTCTCCGGCGAAGAGGTCTTCAAGAAAAGCAATGTCCTCTCGGGGGGCGAAAAGATGCGCTGCATGATCTCCCGCATGATGCTACAGCAGCCCAACTTTTTGCTGCTCGACGAGCCGACCAACCACCTCGACCTGGAGTCGATCCAGGCATTCAACAACAGCCTGACCGAGTACCACGGGCAACTGATGCTCAACACCAGCGACCAGGAGTTCATGAACACCGTCGCCAATCGCATCGTGGAACTCACGCCCAGCGGTAAGATCGACAAGCTGATGAGCTTTGATGATTATCTCCACGACGAGGCGATCAAGGAGCAGCGCAAAGAGATGTATATGCAGCCGGTGTGAGTAGGAAAGGGGTTGAGTGAAGAGTGGAAAGTCCGTAAGGTTGTCCCGCAGGTAAAGCCCCTGAGTGAGCCAGTATCGGGGGCATAGGTGCTCTCACCTATATGAACGGTCAGGGGTATCAGGGAAATAAGGTATCAGGGTATCAGGCACTTTGGTCAGCCCCCGTTCATATTGGCTCACTCGGTGGCCGCGCCCAGCGGCCAGCTTTACTTTCAACCTTGAACGTTGAACCGCGCAACGAATGGCTAGCACTTGATTCCGGAATGGTCAGACACTTCTATACCCCTGGCCATTCATCATCGGTAAGAGGATGATTTTATTCCCCATCGCATGGACCCTGCTACCCTCCTTCGTAGCTTTGGGGCATGAAACGGTATCAGTACGCTTGGATCTGGGCGTTGATCGGCCTGGTCTACCTCTGCCACCTCCCTATCGACGTCATGGAGATAGATGCCGCTCAGTATGCCTCCATCGCGCGGGAGATGCACGAGAGTGGAGCGTATCTTCAGGTCTACCATCGCGGCAACGATTATCTGGACAAGCCACCGCTGCTCTTTTGGCTGGCGGCCCTGTCTTTCGAGTTATTTGGCGTCAGCAACATCGCCTACAAACTGCCCTCGGTACTGGTGCTGATCCTGGGCTTGGTGAGTACCTACCGCCTGGCTCGGCTCTGGTACGAAAAAAATACCGCCAGCCTGGCTGCCCTCATCCTGGGCACTACGCAGGCCTACATGCTGATGAGCAATGACGTCCGCACCGATGGCTTGCTCACGGGATGGGTGGTGTTTTCGCTCTGGCAACTGAGTGCCTACCTTCAGACGCGTAAGTGGCAAGCTCTGCTCCTGTCGGGAATGGGAATGGGGCTGGCTATGATGAGCAAAGGGCCGATCGGGCTGGTGTTACCGGGCCTGGCCGTGGGGGCTCACCTGCTGATCAGCCGGCAGTGGCAGCGGATCTTCGACCCGCGCTGGCTGCTGTGCTTAGGGGTGGTTTTTATCAGCCTGGTGCCTATGATGATCGGGCTGTATCAGCAATTCGACCTGCATCCCGAGAAGACCGTTTACGGCCTCGAAGGCCCCTCGGGCCTAGAATTTTTCTTCTGGACCCAGAGCTTTGGCCGCATCACGGGCGACATCCATTGGGACAATGGCGCGCCGCCCTTGTTTTTTGTGCAGACAATGCTGTGGGACTTTCAACCGTGGAT
The DNA here is from genome assembly GCA_964449365.1 of uncultured Bacteroidia bacterium. Lineage (GTDB taxonomy): Bacteria > Bacteroidota > Bacteroidia > J057 > J057 > CAYVAP01. The sequence continues at coordinate 6,181 of CAYVAP010000071.1, read as the reverse complement.
TTTGCTCTTTTTGCCGGCTTGGGGCTGGGCCGTTTGGAAGCTGATCCGGCAGAGGTTCAAGGCAACCGAGGGCGCAGAGTACCTCAGTCTGGGCGGCTTCACCTTGGGGTTTGTGATGCTGTCGCTATCGGGGTACAAATTGCCGCACTACGTCTTCCCGCTCTTTCCGCTGGCTGCGATCATGACGGCGGTGTTTCTGCGCTCGCTAACGGAAAAAGCCCTGCGTATCGCCACGGGGGTACAGTGGGGGCTGATGCAGCTATTCACCCTGGCGATATTGGTCTACTGGAGTTGGCCCTTTCCGCCGCAGGGATTTTGGCTGCCACTGGTGGCGCTGGGGCTCTATGCGTTTGCTTGGTGGCTTTGGCTGCGCAGCAAAGGGCTCGATCGCCTCATTTTGCCCGCCGTGGTGATCGGCTGCCTGTTCAATCTAGTAGCAGCTCTAGACTTTTACCCTCGGCTGCTGAGCTATCAAGCCACCAATCTGGTGGGCCGAAAAATCGAAGCGGAGCGGGGGCCGCAAGATCAAACCTACTACTATCGGTATCTCGGCCATGGTATGGATTTTTATGCTCAACAGATCGTGCCCTACACCCTGCTGGGCAAGGTAGATCAGCATCCGCCTGGCACCTGGATTTTTACTGATGCCCAGGGCTGGGAAGAAATCCAGGCCAGAAGCGATGACTATCGCCCCATCGAAATCTACGACAGCTACCCAGTGAGTCGCCTTTCGCTTCCCTTTATCCGGCCTGACACCCGTCAGAGCAAGCTCCGCAAGCTGTATTTGCTAGAAAAGCAGGGGCTTGCCAGTGGGGATAAGACCCGCCGGGGCCTTACCGGAAACTGACAGAATGAATGGCATCTATCTCCCTGGGATCATCACAGAATCCTAGAGGTTTTGCTACCTTTGTTATCTCCTTAGCTGACGCAATTATCTATGGACCTCGCTAGTATTCAAGCTGATTTCGACCAAAGCCTGGAAATCTGGCTCAAAGCCCTGCATCGCTACCGCGATCCTGAGTTGAGCGCGGCCCTCGAACCCGAGGGCTGGACCATTGGGCAGGTTTACAACCACCTGATCACCTCTACCCAGCGCTACCACATCAAGCAGGTGGAGCTTTGCCTGGCGAATCACGCGCCTCAGCAGCAGGGCAAAACCGAGCAGGGCAAGGCCATTTTTGCGGCAAATGCTTTTCCGCCGATCCGCATCCACGTTCCCTCTAGTCCGCAATACACCCCCGAACAGCCCACGGGCCGGGCCGTCTTGATTGCTGAGCTCGAAGAAATGAGCATGCTGATGGGCATGATCATTCACCAGGTCAAGCAGGCACCGGCGAGTGGAAAAGTGGAACATATCTCCCTGGGCTACCTCGACGCTCGCGAATGGCTGCAACTGATCGCCATGCACTGGCGGCACCACCTGCGCCAAAAAGCCCGCCTCGATGGCCTGCTCGCGGCTCAACCGCAGTGATTTCCTCTCCTACCTCGCGCTCCCCCTCTAAATCGTACCATTCTCATGGGCAACATTCTCACCCTCTTTCGCAAGGAAGTCGCTTCCTTCTTCAATTCGTGGATCGCCTACATGGTCATGGGCGTATTTCTGACCTTGGTGGGATTATTTTTCTGGGCCTTCGAATACAACGTGCTGGAGACCGGGCTGGCGCAGATGGATGCGCTGTTTGACTATGGCCCCTATTTCTTGCTCTTCTTGGTACCGGCCATTACCATGCGAGCCTTTTCGGAGGAGCTAAAAATGGGAACCCTCGAACTCTTGGCTACCAAGCCCATCACCGATTGGCAGATCATTTTGGGAAAGTTTCTAGCTTCAGCATTCTTGGTGCTGTTTTCCTTGCTGCCTACGCTGCTCTATCTCGCTACGCTGTGGTGGCTGGGCAACCCCGTCGGCAACGTCGACCTCGGTGCTACCGTGGGGGCATACTTGGGGCTGTTTGCCCTGGGGTGCATTTTTGTAGGCATCGGATTGCTCTCCTCGGCCCTCACTGATAGTCAGATCATTGCCTTCAATCTAGGGATCTTTTCCTGCTTTGTTTTCTACCAAGGCTTGGAATTCGCCGCGGGCATCAAAGTGCTCAACGCGGTGAATACCTTGCTGCTCAAAGCCAGCATCCTGGAGCACTATCGCAGCATCAGCCGGGGGGTGATCGATACCCGCGATGTGCTGTACTTTGTGAGCTTTATCACCATCACCCTGCTGCTGACCAAGGTGGCGCTCAATGCCAAAAAGGGCTGAGCAGCACTCCCTACAAGCGAAAACGGCCCATCAATCGAGATTGATGAGCCGTGGTCAATAGGAGGTTCGCAGCAAACTATTGATTATCAGTCGTGTTCATTTCCGCTTGGATGCTCTGCGCCCGCTGTTGTAGCTCCTGATCGCTCTGAATGGCTGAGCTAATTGCGCGGTAGCGCTCCATACTGAGACCTGCCGCCTCCATTCCTTGCATCATTTGCTGCTGTGCTTGCATCTGCATTTTTTGCAGCTTTTGCATAATGGTCGTAAACTGAGCCGCTTGCTCCTTAGAGACCCCTTCGGCCTCTTTGGCATCACCAGAACCTTGCATCTTCTGCTGAATCTGCTGGAACGTCTCTACCTCCATGCCTTCAGCCTGGATGGTCTTGGCCATATCTTCCTGCAGAGATTGATTGAGGGTCTCAATGTCTTGAGAGACTGCGATAAAGTTTTTCAGCTCTTTATCAGAGACGGGAGGCATTTCCTGTTGGGTTGGTGCCTGCATGGGGGGTTGCTGCGCGAATACAGCCGCGCCAAAGGCGGCAAACAACAGTAGCCCAAAGATTTTCTGTGTGAGATGGTACATAAGAATTTAATTTTTGCTTGGTGATGCCTACGGTTTAGCGTTTAGCTGCGTTGCAAAAGATATCATCTTGCAGGAAAGTCTGAATCTGTCACCACGAGGGGTATTATCTGGGAGAAGAAAGAAAAAACGATCCCTTGCTTGAGAAGCGAGGGATCGTCATAGCCGTCATATTCGGTGAAGGCTGAGGCTATCGGAAAAAGCGCCCCACGATGCCGCCGATATCGTCGAGCATGGAGCCATCGCCGTCCTGATCCATAAGTTTGGTGACCAGGTCTACTGCGACCGAGGCGGTGCTGCTACCACGTGCCTGTACCGCTTCGCGCTCTTGGGCCAGCATGGAGGAGAGGTTGCCTGGGTCGAGATTTTGCTCGCGCTGCTGCTTGCCCAGGTAGCCCATCACGATGGGAGCCAGGTTTTGCAGCAAAATGGGGACGATCGACTGATCCAGGCCGCTGATCTTGCTTACACCCTGCTCGACGGCAGGCTGCTTTTGCCCAAAAATATGCCCCAGAATGGCCGGTCCGGGGCCGTTGTCGCTACTGCCCAGAAAGCCGGCCAAGTCGTTGAGGATGCTGCCATCGTGGTCGTTGGCTAGGGCTTGCTGCAAAGAAGCTGCTCCTTGAGGATCATTGGTGTTTTTGTCCAGTGCTCCGATCAGCATAGGCAGCGCAGCCGAGATGGCGGCATTAGTGGTACCTTGGTCTGTGCCTAGTTGCTGGCTCAAGGCTTGCAGCGCAGGGCCAGAGAGCTGGCTGCTGAGTTGTTCGACGAGATTGCTCATGAAATTTGGGATTCGTGATTCATAATTCGTAACCTTCGTTGCTTTTGTCCCCTTGATTCAGGGGCACACAGGCTGATCAGCGAAGGTAGTGTTATGTAGACAAGCTACTGATCAAAAGGTCATCTTGAATTTACAAAAAGTACTGGAATTCGGCATTTTTTATGCAAAGTTATCCCATCGAGATTGGCGATCAGGCCCTGATCGCATTGACTGAGTGGTTGGCCAGGCTGTCATTTTCGCAGCTACTGGTGCTGGCTGATGAGCACACCCATCGGCATTGCTATCCATGGCTTCAGCCCCATCTGCCTGCGCATCAAGTACATATCGCGCCGGCGGGCGAGCGGCACAAAACCCTAGCCACTTGCATCGAGATCTGGCAGGCGATGACTGACCTGGCGCTCGATCGGCGTACCCTGGTGCTCAACCTGGGTGGCGGCGTGATGGGCGATATGGGGGGCTTCGTGGCGGCGACCTACAAGCGCGGCATCGACTTCGTACAGATTCCGACTACCCTGCTGGCCATGGTCGACGCCAGCGTGGGAGGAAAATTGGGTATCGATTTTCAGGGGTACAAAAACCACATCGGGCTGTACCGCGAGCCGCTAGGAGTCTACATCTATCCGCCCTTTTTGAACACCTTGCCTCCGGAAGAGCTGCGCTCTGGATTCGCAGAGGTGATCAAGCATCACCTGATCGCAGATAAGGAGGCCTGGCCCCAGCTACGCGAGCAGCAAGACCTTAGCGCCCTGCCGCTAGAGGATCTGATTCGCCACTCGGTAGCGATCAAAGCCCGCATCGTGGCCGCCGATCCACAGGAGCGCGGGCTGCGTAAGGCCCTCAACTTTGGCCACACCATCGGCCATGCCCTGGAAACGGCCCGCCTCGCTAGCGATCAGCCCTTGCTGCATGGCGAGGCCATCGCGGTGGGCATGGTAGCTGAGGCATACCTCTCACAGCAACACGGTCTGCTCAGCGAAATAGATTTGTTTGATATCACCCAATATTTGCAGCGCATCTACCCCTTTGTGCGCATAGACCCGCAGGCGTTTGAGCATCTGACTCATCTGGCCCGTAACGATAAGAAAAACGAAGGAGGCAACATTCTCTGCACCCTCCTCCATGGCATCGGTGGGGTCCAGGTCAACCAGGTCATCACGGCGGATGAGGTAGCCGCTAGCCTGACTTACTACCTCGGGGCTCAGTCGCTGCGGGAGATTTGAGGGAGACCCTTCGCGTTAGCTCAGCGCTGGCATGTACCGCGTCGTCTCCACCCGGGCTTTGAGCTGATTGAGGATGGAAAATAGCCCGAAGTAGGTGCGACTCATGTACAAGCCGTTGGCGTCGCCGCGAGGCACTTTCGACTGGCGCAAGGCTGGATCTCGGCTCATCTTGTCGCCATAAGCGTAGATCTCGTCGAAGTAAGACTCATCGCCAAAGTCGAAAGTATTTTGATGAAAAGGACGCAGCACCATGCTCATCGCTTCGGTGGCAATGGCCGTGTACCTTTGCTGATCTTCAGGCGTATCATCGGGGAAAATGAGCTGGGCCGCCATCAGGCCTTGCTTGAGCTGCTCAGGGTCTTGGAGGGTGGCGGGTCGTAGCAGGGCAAAGTAGTTTTCGTAGAAGCTATCAGGAATCTCTTTCACACAGCCGAAGTCTAGCACGGCCACCGTCCCATCTTCGCGGAAGAGAAAGTTGCCAGGATGGGCATCGGCGTGCATCACCTTGAGGCTGTGCAACTGATAGTTGTAAAAGTCCCACAGGGCTTGTCCGATGGCGTTGCGTACTTCCTGCGAAGGACTCGTGGCCAGAAAATCATCGAGGTGCATGCCCTGCATCCAGCTCATGGTGATCACCCGTTCGGCGGAGTAATCGGGGTAGTAGGTAGCGAAGGCCAGGTTGGGCAGATGCGCACAGGCTTGCGAAATTTTCGTAGAGCGGCGCAGCTCCAAGGCGTAGTCGGTTTCCTCCACCAGCCGGGTCTTGACCTCTTCGAAGTAGGCGTCGAGGTCGCGGTCTTTCCAGCCGAAAAGGCGACGCGCCATGGGGCGCACCAGGTTGAGATCGGAGACCACGCTATCGCCCACGCCAGGATACTGGATTTTTACCGCCAGGGTCTCGCCACCTTTTTCGGCGCGATGCACCTGCCCGATCGACGCGGCGTGGCTGGACTGCATCTCGAAGTGGTCGAAGATCTCGCTAGGGGCTTGGCCGAAATATTCTTTGAAAGTCTTCACGATCAGCGGTCCGGAGAGCGGAGGAGCCTTGTGCTGCGCCTGCGCAAACTGTTGCGCGTAGGCTTTGGGCATCACCCCCTGGTCCATGCTCAGCATCTGGGCGGCTTTGAGAGCGCTGCCTTTGAGCTCGCTTAGTGCACCATAGATATCTTTGGCGTTTTGCTCATCCAACTCATCGCGTGCCAGGTCGGGATTGAGAAGCTTCTTCGAAAAGTGCTTCACGTAGTTGCCCCCTACCTTCGCGCCCGTACGCACAAAGCGGCTAGCTCGCTGGATTTTGGACGTGGGGATCTGATTTTGTTCTTCTGCAATGTGGGAAAAGGAAATTG
>CAYVAP010000070.1:0-12190 GCA_964449365.1 uncultured Bacteroidia bacterium | reverse complement strand
CCCAAATGAGCCTTCGACGTGGTGGTTGTTGCCGTGTACATCCGAAGCTACCGCTCCGCCCATGGTCACAAACTTGGTGCCTGGGGTTACCGGCGGAAACCAACCCCGGGGCACAAAATGCGCCAGGAGGTCTGCATAACTCACCCCGGCTTCGCAGTCCAGCACTCCCGTATCCGCATCAAAGCTCAGCAGGCGATTGAGCCGAGTGGTGCTGATCACATGGGCCCCCAAAGCAGAGTCGCCATAGCAGCGACCCAAGCCCCGGGCGATCCATGAGCCTTCCGGTAGCGCCTCATCCGTCCCGCGTAAAGCTTGGACTGGTACATCGACGACGGGGTACTTGCCCCAGTTGGTAAGTTGCATGTTGAGAAATTTGGTGTGCGGTAAAGATAACCAGAATATGCTCACTTAATCACCGTGATCGACCCCTCCCGCGGGCCGCTCCACTCGCGACCACCCACAAAGCGAGCTTGGTGGACTTTCCAGACAAAGACATCCTGCGTGACCAGGCGACCGTTGATGGTGCCATCCCACCACTCGCTGGGAACGCCCTCTTCCAGGGCGGTGGATTCCCACACCAGATCGCCCCAGGTGCTATACACTGCGATGCGGTACTCCTCCAGACCGATGCCTTTGGGGAAGAACTTGGTGTACTCGCCCGGCCCCCCCGCTAGCGGAGCAAAGGCATTGGGTACGTGTAGGTTGCCGAAGTAAAACGGCTCGATCCACTGTGAGGTGCTGTCGAAGCACTCCCCCAATTGGGCCACCAAAGTTACCCGGAAGGAGTCGTTCACCGTGTAGCGATGCACCGGGTTGAGGTCGTTGCTGATGGTACCATCGCCCAGATCCCAGCGGAAATTCTGGCCGTTTTGGGTCAAGTTGATAAACTTGATGGTGCCGTCGTTTTGCTCTTCGCGCAGCGAATCTTCATAGCGAAAATCGGCGATGGGCGAAGGCTGCACCAGCACCATCTCCGCCTGGGTGAGGGTATCGAAGCAACGCCCATCGTAGTCGGCGATCAGCGAGACGCCATACAGCCCCACGTTCACGTAGGTGTGCGTAGGGTTCTGGTCATTGCTGGCGCGCCCGTCCCCGAAGTCCCACTGCCAGCCGTTCACGTTCTGCGACAGGTCGGTAAATTGTACCGTAAACGCCTCGCAGCCCTCGGGATCATCCACCACGAACATCACTTCCGGTTGCGGAATGATTTCGATCAGGCGGGTCATGGAGTCGGCGCAGCCGTAGCTGTTGCGCGTGATCAACTTCACCTCATAGTCGCCCGGCTCGTCGTAGCGAATGATGGGATTGGCCAGGCTGCTGCGCTCGCCATTACCAAAGTCCCACTGATAGCTCAGCGACAGGTTGGCCGTGAAGGACTGGTTGGTAAACTCGACCGTGGTCGGCCCACAGTGTTCGTAGAGGCTCGCTTCAAAGTCTGCTACCGGGGCACTCCCCACCCGCACCGTGAAGGTGGTGTCATCAAAGCAAAAACCTGCCGTGTCCACTTCCAGCCGCACCAGGAAGGAGGTATCCACCGCAAAATAGGTATGCTGCGGGCCAGTCTGGGTGCTGAGGCCCGTGCCATCGCCAAAGTCCCAGCGGCTATTGCTGTAGCCGGTCGAGAGGTTGGTGAATTGCACGTCGAGGGGCGCACAGCCGCGCTCGGGTTGTACCTTCAGGCTCGCCTCAGGTTCAGGGTATATGTTGACCGTGTCGGTCAGGGTGTCGCGGCAGCCATAGTCATTGGCGATGGCCAGCGCGATGACATACGGCCCAGCCTGATTGTACACCTTGGTCGGATTGGGCACCACTGAGCCACTGCCATCGCCAAAGGTCCACTGATAGGTGAGGGGTCGGGTAGACAGCGAAGCATTGGTCAGCTCCTGACGGGCTGGCACGCCACAGATTTCGTCCCAGCTCAAGCCAAAGTCTGCCACCGGCGGCGAGGCCACCTCTATTTGCACCGAGGTCTGGTCAAAGCAGAAGTCGGCCGTGTCCACCCTCAGCTCGACCACGTAGCTGGTATCCGGTTGCAGAAAGGTGTAGCTCAGGTTTTGGGTGAGCACCGTGTCCCCGTCGATCACCCATTGCCAGCCCGAGGCATCGGTCGAGAGGTCGGTAAAATTCACGTCGAAGGGCACACAGCCCCGGGTGGTATCCGCCGCGACCTCTGCGACTGGCTGCGGATAAACGAAAATGGTGTCCTGCGCCGTATCGGTACAGCCCAAGCTGTTGGTCGCCACTAAGGTGACCGGATGATGGGCCACCGTTTGGTACACGTGGTTAGGGCTGGTAACCACATCGGTGTCTCCGTCCCCAAAATCCCAGGCGTAGGTGATGGGCAGCGTCGCGGTCGATTGGTTGGTGAAGCTGACCGTGGCGGGGGCATCGCAAAACTGATCATTGTCCACCGTAAAGGCCGCTTGGGGCAGGCTCGCCGTCTCGATTAGCAGGGTATCGACGTCGAAGCACTGTCCGGCGGTGTCTACTAGCAGCACGATCTCATAAGTCGTATCTGGCACCACGAAGGTGTAGCTCAGGTTGGCCACACTCAGGGTATCTCCGTCGATCAGCCATTGGCGCACACTGTTGCCGGTCGAGAGGTCGGAGAAATTGACCGTGAGGGGCACACAGCCCTGGGTGGTATCGGCCCCGATTTGTGCCTGTGGCTGCGGATAGACCACCACCGTGTCGCTATGCTCGTCGGTACAGCCGTAAGGGTTGCTGACCGTCAGGCTCACGAAAAAGCTATCGATGCTAGTGAAAGGATGACTCGGGCTAGCCTGAGTACTGCCATTGCCATCACCAAAATCCCAAGCGTAGCTCAGCGGCAGGCTCGCGCTCGACTGATCGGTAAACTGTACCGTGGCTGGTGTATCGCAATGCTGCGTCTGGTCTAGGCTAAAGTCAGCCATCGGCAGGCTCGCCGTGCGAATCAGGATGGTATCGGTATCGAAGCAAAAGTCTGCCGTGTCCACTTCGATCACCACGACGAAAGTGGTATCCGGCGTCAGGAAGTTGTAGCTCACGCTGCCGCCGGGTACACTTTGGAGGGTATCATCACCGATGTACCAAACGGTCGCGCTATGGCCGATGGATAGATCCGTGAAATTCACCGCAAAAGGCACGCAGCCCTCCGTGGTATCCGCGCTGATTTGCGCTTGCGGCTGCGGATAGACGAACACACTGTCGGTGAACACATCGGTACAGCCAAAAGGATGGGTAACCGTCAGGCTCACCGCGTAGTGCCCGGTGGCCAGGTAGAGATGAGTCGGATTGGCCACTGAGTCGAGATTGCCATCGCCAAAATTCCAGGCGTAACTCAGTGGCACCCCTGCCACCGACTGATCGGTAAAGCTGACGGCGGTGCCCGCACTGTCGAAGCAAAATTCGTAGCCTGATACCCCAAAATCAGCGATCGGCGGCTCTGCCGTCTGAATCTCTACCGTGTCGCGGTCAAAGCAGTAATCCGCCGTGTCGGCGATCAGGATCACCTGATAGGTGGTATCGCCGGTAAGGAAGGTGTAGGTCTCATTCGCCCCAAAAAAGCTCTGCCCGTCGATCTCCCATACGCGGCTGCTGCTACCGGTCGAAAGGTCGCTGAACGCGACGGCGAAGGGCACACAGTCGGCCGTATCGCTGGCCCCGATCTGCGCCTGAGGTTGCGGCAGGATCACCAGCTCGTCGGTAGCCACCGCCTCGCAGCCGAAGCCATTGGTTACCGTCTGGGTGATGGTGTATTGCCCCGGACCGGGGAACACGTAACTCGGATCGACCGAGGTGAGGGTATCGGTAAAGCCTTGTCCGTCGTCGATGATCCACTGATGTTGCAGGGGCAAAGGCGCAGCCTGGGTGGTGAATACCACGGGGGTACTGGCTCCACAAAGGGTATCCGCCGAGAGCGCAAAGCCCGCCGTGGGCACCGGGTGCACCCTGATCTGCGCCGCACTGTCATGAGTACAGCCGATGAGGTCGGTTACGGTGAGGCTGAGGTTGTAGGTGCCCGGCTGGGTGTAGGTATGGTTGGCCGTGGCCCCCACCGACGGACCAGAGCCATCGCCGAAGTCCCAGAGGTAGCCATTGGCCCCGCTGGCACTGCCATCGGCTAGCACCGTGAGGGGCGGACAGCCCGCCGTATCCGACAGGGTAAAACTGATCGGCGGCTCGGGCCGCACCTCGATGATGCGCGTGGCCGTGTCAGGGCAACTGTTGGTATCCGAAAAGGCAATCAGGCTGGCTTCGAAAGTGCCTGATGTGAAATACGTGTGAGTAGGGTTGGGCAAGGTGGTGCCGTTGCCATCGCCAAAAAACCACTGCGCGCCATTGACGCCCAGCGACGTGTTGGTAAAGCTCACGCTGCTGCCCTGGCAGATCACGCTGGTATCTACGTCAAAGCTCACGCTCGGGCGCGCCCGCACCGTGATGGTCACTGCGTTGGTGTCGAAGCTACAGCCATTGTTGGCAAAGTGCAGCACCTCGTACGTGCCCGGCGTGGTAAACGTATAGCTCGGCGTACGGGTAGGCGGATTGCTGCCTTCGATGTCCCAGCCCGTAAAAGGTGCCCCCGACAGATCGGTGAATTGCACCGTGAGCGGCTCGCAGCCTTCGATGGGGTTAGCATTGAAAAAGGCATCTACCGTGTTGGGGAAGACCGTGACCGTCTGACTCCCGGTGTCGCTGCCACAGGTGTTGGTGGCGATCAGGTACACCTCAAACTCCGCAAAGCCTGTGTCCAGCGGATAGCTGTAAAACTGGGTAGGCGGCACACTGTCGGTGGAGAAGAGCGAATCGGGGTCGAAGGTGGCATTGTACCAGGCGTAGGTATTGGGTCCCCCCGTGCTGACGTTGGCAAAATCCATGGGGAAGACCGAGCACCCCGAGTTGACCGCAGGGCCAAAGACCAGATTGGGCAGGGGAAAGACCTTGACCGTCGAGCTTTGGCTCACCGTGGCGCAGCCATTCTGAATGGTAAGGGTGACGGTATAGATGGTGTCGCTGACCCCACCCTCGTAGGTAATGGTGCCGGGATTGGCGGTGGTATCGGTCTGCCCGTCGCCGAAGTCCCAGAAGTAGCTGCCCCCGGCGGCGTTGCTCTGATCGGTAAAGAGCACCTCCAGCCGTGCACAGCCGCTGTCTACGTCCTGCACGAAGCTCGCCGTGGGCGGCTCCGAGACGATGATGGTGTCGCAGTAGGTATCTTCGCAGAAGTTGGGGCTAAATACCGTCAGACAAACCTCATAGGTATCAGCCACGGTGTAGACGTGATTGGGGCTAGGCAGGGGGCTCGACGTGCCATCGCCAAAGTCCCACTGAAAGCTGTTGGCGTAGATCGAATTGTGGGAGAAGCTGACGGTGTTGCCGATGCAGGTATTAGCCGGGGGCAGGAAGCTCGCGGTGGGCAGCGAGTCCACCAGGATGGGCGACTCATCGCGGCTCACACAGCCATTGGCGTTGGCCAGGGTATAGGCCACTGTATCGGTCAGGCCCGGCGGCACAGTGGCAGGATCATAGTTGCCCGTGATGGCATCGATGACCCCGACGCCGCTCCAGGTTCCGCCCGGCACATTGGCCGTGAGCGTAAAGGGCAGGGCATCTTCGCAGAGGCTCGAGCCAGGGCCGATGTCCAGGGCCACCGTGTCGCGAATGAAGACCTCGGCAGTATCGCTGGCCTCGCAGGAGGTCCCCGGCGCAAAGGTATAAATCAGCTCATTGCTGCCCGGAGTCATCAGCAGCGGATCGAAGATGTTGGTCCCGCCCAAAATGCCCGGTCCCGACCAGACCCCGCCGTTGGGGAAGAAGCCTACCAGCGTATCCTGCCCGGCGTTGTAGCAGAGGCTGTCGCCCGGTCCGGCAAAGGTGCTGTCCGCCGAGATCACCTCCACCACCAGCGAGTCGACATCAAAGCAGCCCTCGGGCGAAGTAAAGGCGTAGAAGACCACCACCGTATCTGGCCCCCCCAGCAGGCTGGGAGTAAATTGCCCGGGATTGCCGTTGCTCACCCCTGGGCCACTCCAGGTACCCCCCGGCGGCGTAACGGTGCTCGGCAGGGGCTGTGGATCTGGCGTGAGGCAGAAGAAAACCGAACTATCCGCGATGTTGACCGTCGGTAGCGGATGCACCGTGATCACCACCTCATCGCGCCCGGCGCAGCCTGTGGAGTCGCTGTAAAAATAGCTAAACACAAAGGTGCCCGCCGTATCGCCTCGGAAGAGGCTGTCGTTGAACACATTAGGGCCGACCCAAGTACCGCCTGTCGGAGTGGCCGTGAGGGAAACCACCACCGAACTATCGATACAAAAGGCCGTATCGGCCCGGGCCGTGACTGCCGGGGTGTCGACCACCGTTACCACCAGGGTGTCGTAGGCCAAGCAGCGGGTGGCTTGATGGGTATAAATCAGGGAGAAACTCCCCAGGCTGGGGGGGAGAAATTTGCCTGCCGAATCTACCCCCGTACCTGTCCAGAAGCCAGGGGTCAAATTTGCGGTGAAGATCGGTCCAGAATCGTTGATACAAAGTGTCGTATCTGGGCCGAGGGCCAGCAGGGGCTCAGCGTCCACGACAAAGCCACTGCTGGCCGAGGTGATGCCGCATTCATTGACCACCGAAAGGGTAATGCTGTGATTCCCCGCCGGAAAGTCCACCGGCGGTAATACTTGCCCCGTAGCGGTACCCGGTACGCCGGTGGTGGTCCAGCTATAGCTGCTGATGGGCGAACCGAAATCTTCCAAGGAGTAGGCCAAGCTATCAAGGATAAACAGCCCGCAGGTGTCCGCAATGGTATCCAAGGTGATCACCGGAGAAATGTTGATGCTTAGGCCCACGGTATCAGTGTCCGCGCCACAAAAGTTTTCGGCGGTGAGCAGCACCAGGAAGGAGTCGGGCGCATTGAAGCAAATGGTAGGCGCAAAATCATTGGCCCCGCTGCCCGCGTCGAAGGTCCAGGCCGAGTCAGAGATCACGTCCCAGGTCCAGCTCATGTTAGCCGCGAGGGTGTCGGGCGTGCTGAGGTTGTCGAATGCGATGCACACCGGGGCACAGCCCTGGGTAGTATCTGGTATCAATTGGGCAATCGGTAAATCTACCACCACTACTTCGCGGGTGGCTACCGAGACGCCACATCCGTTGGAGGCCAGCAGGGTCACCGTATACACCCCCGGCCCTGCCGAGGCATAATTATGAATAGGGTTGACTGTTCCGGTATCGAGCGGTGATCCATCGCCAAAGTCCCAGACATATTGGGTCGGATCGAAGATATAATTATGGTCTGGGGTGGTAAAGTTGTTGAAGGTGGCTTCGGGGAGGGGCATACACAGCGTATCTGGCCCAGTAAAAGCCGCGTTTGGTCCCGGCTCGATGGTGATTTGGGTGGTACTATTGTGCGAAAAGCAACCGTTGAAGGCCGTGATGCTCACACTCCCGTTGAGGCCATTGGTCGTAGGGTTGCCAGTCAGATCAAGATCGAACACATAACACTGAGTGGCGGTATCAAACACGACGTAGTCGTCGCCATAGAAGCCCCAGTCCCATTCGTAATAGTCGACGTTTCCACAGCGAGGGTTGGTATTGTTTGCCACGCAGATAGAACTACCCTCACACACCACGGGCGGCCCGTCGATCACGATGTCGGTGACCGGATTGGTGTAAAAGCGAATATCCTGCTGATAGCCAGGGCAACTGGAGCCTGCGGCTGTCACAGTTACGGTGTAGGTGCCAAAGCAATCAAAAAGGGGAGATTGAGTCAGGGCATTGCTCGTTACCGTCTGTCCATTGCCAAAGTTCCAGGTAAATGGTCCCAGACCCGCGCTCGCCGCGTTGATGGTAAAAGTCGGATTGAAAAGGGTATCAGGCGAATTTTGCTCGCATTTGAACAAAGAGTCCACTGACACCTGAATCAAGGGCCCCCCAGGCACCACCACCGATTGGGTGGTGCTACAGGTGGTACCCGCCGAATCATCGAGGGTTACGGTAAGGGTTACGGTGTAGGTGGCCCCGTTGGGTGCAAAGTCGTAGTTGTGCGTGGGGTTGGCCTGGTTGGAGCCGTTGCCATCGCCAAAGGTCCAGGTGTAGGTGTCCACGTCGGCGGGGTTGGCATTAGAAGAAAACACCACCGGGTCATCGCTACAGGTACCTGTGGTCCAGGTAAAACTCGCATCGCACTGCCCCCACAGTTGCGTAGGCATCAGGCCAGCCAGCCAGATGATCAGAAGTAGGCGTAGATTATTCACGAAGGTAGCTTGGTTTACAGATAAAGGATGGATCAGAACTTCGGGCAGGGTAGGCTGCCCTTGGCACGAGGCTCACAGCGCAGCAGCCGTGCGTTGCCAAAGTTCACGGTCAGCGACACTTCCATCACGCCGCCGCCATCGCTGCGAAGGCCCGTAAAGTTGTAGTCGTAGCTAAAGCCAAATCGGTAGATGTGGTTGGCCGAGCTGAATTTACCCCGATGCCCGTCTCCCACCTCTATCCCGATGGCCAAGATGAGCGAGTTGATGTCATCCTGATTGGGGATGCCGTCGCGGGTATGCAGCCACATCCCTCCCCACAGGCCGGGATTTTGCCGAAAGCTGAAGGCCATGCCATACATGATCGAGCGGTACATGAAGCCCTCGCCGAAGTATCCCCCCACGGCGGCCTTTTGCAGGTCGAGCTTGACCATGGGCACGATGAAGTAGCTCCCTCCGCCAAAGTCCTGGCTGTGCACGTAGGTCGCATGTATGGTGCTGCGCAGGGGCAGCGTATCATCCAAAAAGGCCAGCGAATTGTCGATGCGCACCAGGTGATGGAAAGCCGCACCGACCGTGAGGCGGTTGTCGCCGAGGTGCCGCCAGCTCAGCGCCGCCCCCGACCCAAAATCCGCGTAGCTATTGGCGCTCTGCGCCCCATTGGGAATGGGCAGCGCCGTGGGCCCCACCACCCCGTAGATCGCGTCGAGTTGATCGCTAAAGCGCAGACGACTCCAGTCCAGGCTGCGCCAGTTGTAGGTCGCCTTTAGCCCTAGCCGGATCTGAACATCCTGGCTGCGACCCGGCCCCGCAGCCCGGCTATACCAGGCGTAGCTCGCCCCCACGTGCTGCCATTTCAGAAAGCCCTCGCCCTCCGTATTGTCGAGGTAATACAAGCCCACCGCCGACTGCAAGCAGGGCGCACCAATGTCAGCAGTTATACTATTGGTGACAAACTTCGCATCCTGACCTGCGATGCGATACCACTGATTGCGATGATTGGCTGCCACCGTTGCGCCCGGCTCAAAGCCAGTCATGGCAGGGTTGAGGTACATGCGGTTGGTGTAGTACTGGGACAAGATCGGATCTTGCGCCTGCAAGGGAGAGATGCTCAGCAGCACACACAGCCAGCAGCTCCCTACGACCCATGCGTAGCGGTTCATTTTCATAAACTTCCTCTGATTTAAAGCCATTGAATGCGCGTTTCAAATCCACGATGGACCATCCCTGATTGCTAGGCGGCAAAGAGATTGATCGATACAGGGCTCATCTTACCTACCGGCAAGGAGCAATTATGAGAGATCGGCCACGAGGGCCACAACGGGGAAAGCGCGAGCCGACAGTCAGATTCGGCTTCGAAGGCGAAAGCTACAAAAAATCTCGCGTAAGCGCGACTTCTCAAACTATCCCACCTTGCCAAATACTTATCAGGGCTGTAAATGAGTTTCGGGCTGGGCTGAATACCCTCCTTTTTTTCTGATTTGCAGAAAATTTAATCTAACGCACTTCGTTTTTGGTCAAATAACCCCAGTCGCCAAATTGACGATGAAGAGCACATAGAAGAGAAACAGGATCCACCCTTCCCAGCGATTGACTTCCTGATCTTTGAGGATAAAAGCGGTCAGCAGGGTGATCACCAGCAGCATGGGCATACTAAAGGGCAGCATTGAAGCAGGGATGGTGATCGCGCCGAATAGGCGGGGGATGCTCATCACGGCGAAGATGTTGAAGATGTTGGAGCCGAGGACATTGCCCACAGCCATCTCGGCGTTTTTGTTGCGCACAGCTACGATGGATACCACCAATTCTGGCAACGAAGTACCCAGCGCTACTACAGTCAAGGCGATGAATTCTTTCCCAATTCCTAACAACCCAGCCAATTCTTCAATCGACAAAACATTATATTTGGCTGAAAAGTAAATCGCTGCGCCGGAAGCCAGCAGGATCAACGGTTCGCGCCAAGAAAACCGCCCAGGCGATACGGCCTCTTCTGGCAGTAGCTCCTGAGTGAGGGGACTCTCAATGGTACCGTCTTCTTTGCGGCTGAGGCTCACCACGTAGGCCAGGTAGATGGCCATGCCAGAGAGGAAGAGGCCAGCTTCGAAGAGGCTAAAATCGAGGTCTTTGATACAGAGATAGAGCAGAAAGGTCGCTCCGAGCATCATGGGTACATCGACCCGCATGACGTCAAAGCTGAGTTTGATACGCTTGGCCAGGATACCCACCAAGCTCAAGACCAGTCCCGTATTGGTGATATTGGACCCGATCACGTTGCCTGGTACGATGGCCGAGGCGTCGTTGGGACTGAGCACCGCCACGATGGAGGTGACCAACTCCGGCAAGGAAGTGCCCAGGGCCACCAGGGTAATCCCGATCACGAATGGAGGCACCCCCAGCGCCAGACCGATTCGCTCCGAAGCCTTGATGAAAAAATCAGCGGAGACAATCAGCGCAGCCAGAGAGACCACAAACACCATGCTCCAGAACAGCAAGTCGGACATAAATCAGGATTAGTTAACGCAGTAGGTACGTAGCCCCCCCGTTTCAGTTGTCAGGGTAACCCCCAGGGGGCTTTCTCATCTGAATCTTACACGCCCAACGAAGCGAACATATGGCCAGATCAACCTAGGCTTTTGGCCGAATACGTTGCGGCCATGATCATAGCCGCGCAAAGTTTCATACTTTTCCCCTATCTATCAAGCGATTCTCGCAATACCCAACTCCATGAGAAAAATAGTCTTTCTTCTTTTCCTAGCTTCTTCTTGCCTTCTTTCCGCTCAAGTAAGAACCGACATCGGGATAAATCTTACGCCGCTGCTGCTGAACAACCTCGACCTGCAGGCCGAATGGCAGTTTACGGAGAGCTTTTCGCTGGTTGCCAACACGGGCCTTCGCTACCAAACCCTCGGCCCTGATGCGCAGCCTCCTATTCGGGCCCTCAGCGAATACGTACACCCGAGCAACTTTGGGACCTATTTTGCGGCTTCTGCCCGCTGGTTCAACCATGCAGTCAACGAGTATCATTACCCCTTCATCCAGGTCGGTGCCATTGGCTCTTACTACGAAGAAACCCTTGCTTCCCTCAACCGTGATGGCCAAGTTGTGCGCCGCAGCGTGAGCGGCTTTCGCTTTGGCCTCAGCACCACCATCGGCTTTGTGGTACGCATCACTGAGCGGGCCCACCTCGACCTGGCTATGCAAATGGCCTTTACCAAAGCCCGCCAAGACCTACTCAACTATTATATGCCCGGCATGGGCTTCACCACCTACGGCATCGACGCCATCAGCGTCAGAGGCGCTCACTTTCAGCCCCGCATCGTCTTCAAATACAACATTCGCCAGACCAAGCGGCAGCGCATTCACAACATGAAATGATGGAGCCTTGCCTGTATGAACGGTATGCGGGTAGGCCGGTCGGTTTGGCCAGAAATGCGTTCTGTACTTTTGGGATAAGAAAAGCAGGCTGTTCGGCGTCTCCGCAGGTCGGGCAGCCCTATTTTCCGAGACTCCGATCCCGGCAGCAGCATCGGATGAGGGGCCTCACCTGACGAAAAATCCCTCTCCACTTCTTGCCCCGCGATGCCATAGGGCGTATGTTCGCAAGCCGGACTTACGCCCTTTCTTGTTCTCAGCATCTTTTCCCCATGCTCATTTCCTTCATTACCGTCGGCACCGAGCTGCTCAAGGGTACCATCATCAATACCAACGCCGCTCGCGCAGGCCAACTATTGCGAGAGCAGGGCTATGCCCTGCATCGGGTGGTGAGCATCGCCGATGATAAAGCCGACATCGCCGATACCGTGCGCGAAGAGTTGACCCACAGCGAAGTGGTGCTGGTGAGCGGTGGACTCGGCCCTACCAAAGACGACATCACCAAGTTTACCTTGGCGGAGGTTTTCGGAGCCAAGGAGTATGTATGGCATCAGCCTACCCTCGATCACCTGGAAGCCCGCTATCGCAGCCGAGGG
>CAYVAP010000069.1:0-12376 GCA_964449365.1 uncultured Bacteroidia bacterium | reverse complement strand
TGCCTAGTAACGCTCAAAAAATAAGTTGGCCTTCTTCGCCTGAGAATAGGAGGTCGAGAGTTCGAGAGGTCGAGACTAAGAGATTCTACGTCCCAAAGTCTCACCATCTCACCATCTCACTTTGATCTGGAACGAGATCTCTAACCGAATGAGGGAAGTTATTTTTCTCGCCTTACCTAGCAAGGTCTTTCTTGCTGATCAGCCTTTGCCAAACATCTTACGCACCCGCTGAATGCCCTCTACCAAGCGGTCGACTTCCTCTTTGGTGTTGTAAAAGGCAAAGCTAGCTCGCATGGTGCCGGGGATGCCGTAGCGATGCATCAGTGGCTGACAACAGTGGTGCCCGGTACGCACGGCGATGCCCAGTTGATCGAGGATGGTGCCTCCGTCGTAGGGGTGAATGTCGCCGATCAGGAAGGAGATCACGCTGGCCTTTTCCTGGGCCGTGCCGATGATGCGCAGCTCGGGAATCTCGCTTAGACGCTCGGTGGCGTAGTCGAGCAATTCCTGCTCCCAGGCGGCCATGGCCTCGTAGCCGATGCTGTTGATGTAGTCAATGGCCGCGCCCATCCCAATGCCGTCGGCGATGTTGGGCGTACCGGCTTCGAATTTGTGGGGCAAGTCGTTGTAGGTGGTGCCTTCGAAGCGCACCACTTTGATCATGTCGCCGCCGCCCTGATAAGGGGGCATGGCTTCGAGCAGGGCCTCTTTGCCATAGAGAATGCCGATGCCAGTGGGACCAAAGATTTTGTGGGCCGAAAAGACGTAGAAGTCGCAGTCGAGGGCTTGCATGTCCACCGTCATATGCGGCGTGGCCTGGGCCCCGTCGATCAGTACTTTGGCTCCTACCTCATGCGCCTGGGCGATCATCTGCTTGACCGGGTTGATGGTGCCCAAGCTGTTGGAGATGTGCACCAGCGAGACGAAGGCCGTACGCTCGCCCAGCAGGTTGCGGTAGGCTGCGAGATCTAGCTCGCCCGCGTCGGTCACGGGGATGACTTTGATGACTGCGCCAGTCTGCTCGGCTACCATTTGCCAAGGCACGATGTTGGAGTGGTGCTCCATCTCGCTGAGGAGGATCTCGTCGCCCGCACGGAAATACTTGCGCCCGTAGCTGTGCGCCACCAGGTTGATGCCGTCGGTGGTGCCTTTGGTGAAGATGATCTCGTGCTCATGCTGCGCGTTGAGCATCTGCTGCACCTGACGGCGCGGCTCCTCGTAGGCGCTGGTGGCCAACTGGCTGAGGTAGTGCACCCCCCGGTGGACGTTGCTGTTTTCCTGCTCGTAATAGCGCTTGATGCGCTCGATCACCACCTGTGGCGTCTGGCTGGTGGCGGCATTGTCAAGGTAGACCAAGTCTTTGCCGTGTACCTGCTGGTGCAGGGTGGGAAAATCTTGGCGAATCTGCTCTATATCTATGGCTTTGGTTGCTGGCATGAGAGTCGCTTGCTAATTGAATGGTTGCGCTGGCGCTAGTTTAGAATAATTCTAAAAGAATTGCTCATCTTTACAACGGTTCGGCTGGGATAGTGTTCTGGGAGACATTCAAAAAAGGGTGGGATGCTGTTGGTTCGGCCCTCGGCTCGTCCAGGTCGGGAAAGGTGGGGTTGCGGAGAAGGGTCAACGCGAAGCGTTCTCCCCTGGCCACGGGAGAACGTAATTCATCAGAATGGCTCAGGGTTACTTTCCTTTGATAACACTGAGGTAGTACTGCCGCTGGGCATCGAGCTAGGAATACCCTCCCACCAGAACTTGCCGAGCCGAACCGAAAGGTATTTGGCTGGTACAAAGTACGAGGCCGATCGCCCGGCGGATCGAAGTCGGCAGGACGAGGGGTATGCGGTTACGCTCACGGCAGACCATCCCGAGGCCGGTAAACAGGTCCAAGCGCCAGGGTAGCAGCGTTAGTTCGCTATCTTTTTTGCCCCAAAAATCGTATCATACATCATGGAAACGCTCAAACAACAAATTGCCCAGCTTAGCTTGTCAGAGCAAGCCAAGCTCTGCCAGTGGCTCATCGATGAACTGAGCCAGCACACGGTCGAAACCACACAATTGAAAGAAGCTTCTCTACGCCTGGAGCGACTCCAGCGCGGAGAGACCGAAACCATGAGCCAAGAAGCATTTTGGGCGAACCTCGATGCTCATATTTCGGCGCTGTCTAGGTAAACGGCGAGTCATGCAGTATTTGGTCAGGTATCTTCCTGAAGCATCTGAAGACGTGAAGGCGATCATCGATGACTTATGGTCATTGAATCCAGGTCTTGTGCCTCGATTTCGGAACCAACTGGCAGAAGTAATCAATGGCCTCGACTAGCACCCACTACGCTGGCCCATCCGGGAAGACGACATCCGACGTGCACACCTTCACCTCACAAAGCGACTTCGCTATTACGTTGATTACACCATTGAAGACACTCAAGCTATCATATTGGTGGTGCAGGTCATCCATCAACGTGCCAATCCCCAAAGCTGGCGTGGAACTCCGGAGTAGATATCCCGGACCGTGAACAGTCGGCTAACCAGACCCTGCCAGGTACAGAGACCCGGTTTAGTCGGTCCATTCAACCCAAAAAAGCCCGGCAGCATACGCTACCGGGCTTCGATTTCTTGACCCGAGAGTCGGTTAGGCAAACTTCTGTTCCACCAGCTCATCGATGAACTCGACCACGGGTTCCAGGCTGATGTTTTCAGCCACCTCCATCACGAAGGCGTGGATCATCATCATGCGGGCCTTCTTCTCGGGAATGCCGCGGGCCATGAGGTAGAAAAGGGCTTCTTTGTCGATGCGACCGGTGGTGGCCCCGTGGGAGCACTTCACGTCGTCGGCGTAGATCTCCAACTGCGGCTTGGTATAGACGTTGGCCGTGTCCGACAGCACGATGTTGCGGTTGGACTGGTAGGCGTTGGTTTTCTGCGCAGGCTGATAGACGTGGATCTTGCCGGTAAAGGCCGCCGAAGATTCGTCATCGACCATGCCTTTGTACAGCTCGTTGCTGTAGCAGTTGGGCTGCTCGTGGTGAATCTGGGTCCAGTTGTCGAGGTGCTGCTCACCGCCGAGCAGGTAAGCCCCGTACATGTCGGTGTGGGTGTTTTGCCCTTTGAGGCGCACCACCAGGCTGTTGCGGATCAGGTCGCCGCTAAAAGTCAGGGTGTAGACATGGTAGCGGCTGTCCTGGGCCTGATGCACTTCGGTACGGTCGATGATGGAGGCATGGCTGTTTTCCAGTTGCAGGCGGATGTGCTCCAGCCCCGCGTTTTGGCCCACGATCACCTCGGTGCCGTGCAGGCGCAGGGTGTGCCCTGCGTCGTTGACGCTGTGGAAGCTCTCCAGGATTTTGCCCTCGGCGCTGTCGCCCACCACGAAGAGGTTGCGGTGCTGTAAGCCCACGCTCTGCCCTTCGGCGTGGCCATCGCTCAGGTGGATGATGTGTACCGGATGGCCCAGGGCCTTACCCTTAGGGACAAAGGCCGCCACCCCTTCGCGGGCGTAGGCGGTATTGATGGCGCTGAAGATGTCCCAGTCGGCGGGCATCACCTGCCCGAAGTTGGCTTCGAAGACCTCCAGCGGCACGCCGGCCAGCTCGCTGAGCGGCGCGATGCGCAGGTTGTCTTGGTTGTATTCGATCTTGGAGTGCTCGGGCGCGTAGCGCTCGTTGATGAAGACCAGCACGTCGGCCTCCAGGCCGGGGATGAGGTAGGGGTCGATGCTGTCGACCGCTGGGCCTGGCAGGTGGACGAGGCTCTGCTTGAGCAGTTGCTTGACGCTGGTGTATTTCCAGGCTTCCACCTTTTTGTGGGGGAAGTCGAGTTCGTTCAAGGCAGTCTCTGCCGCGTCGCGCACAGGTTGGCCCAGCATGGTGTTTTGGCTGGCCGCCTGACGGAAATAATCTATGAAGGAAGCCCGATCTTGGGCTTTGGTTGCTATCGCCATGTTTTTCTGATTTTGGGATTCTGAGAGGTTGAGATCAAGAGAGGTGAAGGTTTCAAGACATGAGGTCTCAAAATCACCGTCTCTCAGCATCTCAGTATCACACTGTCACTTCTTCCTTCAGCCAATCGTACCCTTTCTCCTCCAGTTCCAGGGCCAGGCTCTTGTCGCCCGACTTGACGATCTTGCCCTTGTACAGCACGTGGACGTAGTCCGGCACGATGTAGTCGAGCAGGCGCTGGTAGTGGGTGATGACCAGGAAGGAGCGCTCGGGGCTGCGCAGCTTGTTGACGGCTTCGGAGACGATGCGCAGGGCGTCGATGTCCAGGCCGGAGTCGGTCTCGTCGAGGATGGCCAAGGTGGGCTCCAGCATGGCCATCTGGAAGATCTCGTTGCGTTTTTTCTCGCCGCCGGAGAAGCCTTCGTTCACGGCGCGCTTGGTCAGGTTGGCGTCCAGTTCGACGATGGCCTGCTTTTCCTTCATCAGCTTGAGGAACTCCGCGCCTTTGAGCGGCTCCAGCCCACGGTACTCGCGCACGGCGTTGACCGAGGTGCGCAGGAAGTTGGTCATGGACACGCCGGGGATCTCGACGGGATACTGGAAGGCCAGGAACAGGCCTTCCCCGGCGCGCTCGTCTGGTTCGAGATCGAGCAGGTCCTTGCCGTTGAAGGTGACGTCGCCGTCAGTCACTTCGAAGTCTTCGCGGCCCGCCAGGACGCTGGCCAGGGTGGATTTGCCCGAGCCGTTGGGGCCCATGATGGCGTGTACTTCGCCGGGCTTGATCGCGAGGTTCAAGCCTTGAAGGATGTCCTTGTCCTCAATTTGCGCGTGGAGGTTGTTTATGTGGAGCATAATTGGTCGTTGTGGTTTGATTTATTCGAAGGTGAAGGCGTTACCTTCCTGGAGGTCAGTTTGGTAAGTTTCTTGAAAATAGAGGGCTGAGTCTGCGCTGTTGGTTTTCGTGGCTGGATAATCGTTTTGAAAGTTGAAGCAGATGATAGCAGTTCGTGTGTAGGGGTCCGGGATCATGGTGTGAACGGTTTCCAAGGTGGCTTCGAGTTGCGCTTTGGCTTTTCTTCGTAGTCTCTTCCGTCCGCCCGAACCGCTGGCATTGGCTTTCAGCTCAAGGAGCAGGATTTGCTTCTCATCCCAGAGGCCACAATCACATCTTTTTGCTTGAGCAGAGTCAAATGTGCAATGGTCGATTTGCCAGAAGCACAGGGTTTTTGCTTGTGGGTTGTCTACTTTGAATTGCCCCTCCTCAACATCCGTCAGGTAGGCAGCTTCTGTTTCTACATCGTCTCGAATACCAAATGCTCGCTTCTCAGTTCGGGTCATACATCCTTTTTCCTCTACATGAGGAAACTGCTGCTGAAAGATCTCTTTAAGCGTTTCCACGGGCGGTGCTTTTGCGATAAACATTCATCAAAGCATCAAATTCATCACCAATGGCGTCTGAGGCGTCGTCTATTTCGTCCGCACGAATAACCCCCTGCTCTGTCATAAGCGACGTTAATTCCTGCCCATCATCACTTTCCCCCAAGTGATAGGCCGCAACGCGCGATGAGTCTAGCCAATATTCTCGGGGAACTTGTTGGGCAACTTGCTCTGCCAGCTCGGTATGTTGACCTATTTTGTAAGCCAAAAGCAGGTTGTTGAAAGCGGTGAGGATGTAGGGGCTATGGGTACTGATCAGCATCTGATTGCCTGGGGTGGCGTTAAGGGTCAGCGCCAGCGCATTCACAACCTGTGGTTGTGCGAGGGGATAGAGATGTGCTTCAGGTTCATCTATGAAAAAGAAGGCTCCGTGCGTTTGGGTGTACACAAACTCGATCAGCGCAGGCCATAATCCAGTCAACTGACTTTGTCCGCTAGCCATCTTTTCCAAAGAGATTTGCCTTACTTCTTCACCATGCCCTACCTCAATGTATTCTCGACCAGTCGAACTGACACGAAAGATGCCTTGAAGCGATTTTTCTAAGATCGATAGGAGCTGCTGGGTTGCTGCGACCTCCTCGGAAGACTTTTGATCTAATTTCTCATCTTGCCTGATTCGTAAAAAAATATCCTCTGCCGAGAAAAATTTCCTGTCTAGTTGATGGGTGTTTTCGAATAGCTGTCTCCAAAAATCAGCTTTGTCGCGGTTATGTGTCCATCCTCCATTGGCATACTGACTCTCAGCCTCTTGAGACTGATACAGTGAGCGGAACCAATGGCCCATATCAGTTGAGTTCCTGGCGGAACGCTCCGGAGGCAAATAACGCTGAAATTGACGCCCCACTGCTGGCTGACCAAACGCACGATTTACTTCGTTCCAGAGATCTTGTTGGCTTCTCAATTGTGCTTGAGAGGCAGACAAATAGTTACTGATAGATGCTTGCAGAGATTCGCTGAATTGCGCAACAACTAGAAAATCGGGAGAACTAGTAAAAATGATCCTTTTTTCCCCAGCCAGGTCGAAGCAAAAGCTCAGTTTCGTCCGATAGGGACGTAAAAATTCTTTCGAACCAAAAGCTTCTCGAAAAGTGGCAGCCCACTGCTTAATCAATTTCTCAAGAAACGTCTCGGCATCGATTCCATCCCATGCAGGACTGTGTGCATACCAGAAAAAGTCATCTGGTAGTGCCTTAAAAAAATACACCAACTTCCCCACCAAGCTCTTCCCACCCGCATTGGGTCCAATCAAGATGGTCAAGTCCTTGATCTCCAGATCGAGGTGCTCGATGGGGCCAAAATGGTCGATGATGATGCGTTGCATAGGAGGGAATGACGGTATAAGGTATTACGGCATACGGCATAAGGCAGGGCGAATGATGCCTCAACTTTACACCGCATACCGTATTCCGTGCAAACGATTATCCAACAGACCCTTCCAGGCTGATGCTCAGCAGCTTTTGCGCTTCCACGGCAAACTCCATGGGCAGCTGATTGAGCACCTCGCGGGCGTAGCCGTTGACGATCATGCCCACAGCCTTCTCTTCATCGATGCCACGCTGTTGGCAGTAAAAGATCTGGTCTTCGCCGATCTTGGAGGTGGTCGCCTCGTGCTCGACCTGCCCGGTGGGGTTGCCTACCTCAATGTAGGGGAAAGTATGCGCGCCACACTGATCACCGATCAGCAGGGAGTCACACTGCGAAAAGTTCCGCGCGTTTTCCGCTCCGCTCATCATCTTGACTAGGCCCCGGTAGCTGTTGTTGCTCTTGCCCGCCGAGATGCCCTTGCTGACGATCAGCGACTTGGTGTTTTTGCCAATGTGGGTCATCTTGGTGCCGGTGTCGGCCTGCTGACGGCCATTGGTCACGGCCACAGAGTAAAATTCCCCTTCGCTGTTGTCGCCCTTCAGAATCACCGAGGGATACTTCCAGGTGATGGCCGAGCCGGTCTCCACCTGCGTCCAACTGATTTTGGCGTTCTTTTCAGCTATGCCCCGCTTGGTGACAAAGTTGTAGATGCCTCCCCCACCCGTCTCCGGGTCGCCGGGGTACCAGTTTTGTACAGTGGAGTACTTGATCTCCGCGCCGTCCAAAGCCACCAGCTCGACCACCGCGGCGTGCAGTTGATTCTCGTCGCGCATGGGCGCGGTGCAGCCCTCCAGGTAGGAGACATAGCTGCCTTCTTCGGCCACGATCAGGGTCCGCTCAAACTGACCGGTGTTCTGCTCGTTGATGCGGAAGTAGGTCGACAGCTCCATGGGGCAGCGTACGCCCTTGGGGATGTACACAAAAGACCCATCGGTAAAGACCGCCGAGTTCAGGGCCGCGAAGTAGTTGTCGGTCGCAGGGATCACTTTGGCCATGTACTTGCGTACCAGCTCGGGATGGTTGTGCAGCGCTTCGCTAAAGGAGCAGAAAATGATGCCCAATTCACCCAGCTTTTCCTTGTAAGTGGTCTTGACCGACACGGAATCCATCACCGCATCCACGGCCACACCGGCCAGCATCTTTTGCTCCTGCAAAGGGATGCCCAGCTTTTCGAAGGTCGAGATCAGCTCGGGATCGACCTCGTCGAGGCTATCTAGCTTCTTCTTAGGCTTAGGAGCGGAGTAATAATAAAGGTCCTGGTAGTCAATGGGCGGATAGCCCAGGTGAGCCCAGCTTGGCTCGGTCATTTTCTGCCAGTTGCGAAAGGCCTTGAGACGAAATTCCAGCATCCATTCCGGCTCATTCTTTTTCGCCGAAATAAACCGAATGGTATTCTCATCCAAGCCCTTGGGGGCTTTGTCCGATTCGATGTCCGTAACCCAACCGTACTTGTACTTCTGTCCGGTGACTTCCTGAATGATCTTTTCATCGTCCGAAAGCTCCTGAACATTTGCCAACTTATCTTCAGCCATGTGGGTTAAGTTTATTTAGATTAAATCTAAGCGAATAACCAAAAAGAAAGGCGCAGTGTTCATCTTAGCGCCATAGATCTCGCAGCGAAAGCAAGCGATACGGTTTTTAAGTCAAAAAGATCAAAACAGTATCGATGATATCGGGTAAAGAACGCAACGATGCTGCGAATATAATAACTAAAGTTAATTACCTAAAATTAGGTAGAAAGTTTTTGCGAAAGCAAAAAAAATTGAGGGATTGGCCACGGCCATTCCCCCAAGCTCTCCCCACGCTGTTTATGCCGGAGCATTCTACCTGATCCAAACCCCTGTGGTTTTGCGACTTCGAGGCCCTTGTACCCGAATGAGGTAGAGTCCTTTCTCCCACTGATCAGCGTCGAAAGCCAAGCTATGCGCGCCAGTTAGTCGCAGAGCATGGCTGGCCACCAATTGCCCGCCTGGCGTGAGAATTTCCATTTGGTATTTTCCCTGCCCGTGTAGCTGAATCTGAAAGGTGTCATAAGCCGGATTAGGGGTGACCTTTACCCAAAACTCTGAGGGATGGGTTTGAGGCGGTTTCCAGGTCAGATCTACCATAGGGCTGAGGCTACGTTTTCCTTGCAGGCCCACTTGGCGCAGTCGGTAATGAATCTGCCCTGAATCAGCCGCAGGTCGCGCATGGTCTTGAAAGCGATACTCGTGTAGCATGCTGCTGCTGCCGTGTGCAGGGACCTTCCCTATTACTTCGAAGCTGTCGGTGCCGATGGCTCGCTCGATTTGGAAGGACTGACAATCGACTTCGTAGCCAGTAGCCCAGTGTAGTTCTATGGTCTGGGCCTGCTGTTTGGCCTCGAAGTCAAGCCACTGCACAGGCGCAGGTGGCATAGAAGGTTTTGGCGCGAGCTGAGTGGCGCTAGGCTGCGAATGGTTGGTCGTAATCTGGGGCGAGAGGAAGACCAGACTCGCCAAAAAGACTCCCAACACGGCACCCGTACTGAGGGCGCGCATCAGTAATTTTACCTCGGGACGATGGCGGGGGCGAAGTTCGGGGCATACACCTTGGGACATAGGAGGATGAATGTTGCCCCAAGGTATCTTTCGATGGGTGATTGGCCACAGCATGCTTCCGGGGCATCTTACAGCCGTAAGTATTGAGAAAATTTTTGAAGAAAGTTGGCGCGCCCGGGTTAGATTCGGTGGGGAAAATGCGACTAGTACTTTGCATTCGAAATTCGTAATCAGGAATTCGTAATTGAAAGTGCTCACCTATATGAACGGTCAGGGGGATAAGGGAATAAGGTGGTCAGGCACAGCGTTTATGCTACGTGGCGTAAGGATTGTAGAGTTGTAAGACACGATCACTTATTGACAACAAGACCATTCAATCAACCACTCTACCATTCAACCACTTTGAAGTATACCTACCGTTCATATTGGCTCACTCAGTGGCCGCGACCAGCGGCTATATTTACTATGAACTACGAATTACGAATTAAATCCATTAGGTAGCCATTTCGCCAGAAAAGTTGAAAGTCCCATGCAATTTATGCCATGTGATGTGTAACTTGCTGAAAAGGCTTTACTGTCGTAACAATTCTCTCCGTTCCCCACCTATCATCATGCGTATCAACCTTTTCTACCTTTTCTTACTCAGCCTGCTCACCTTCTCCGCTTGTAAAACGAGCTACACCTCGCCTGCCGACTATCCCAAAAACCAGTTGGTCTTCGGCAGCGGGGGCGGATTCGCTGGCACCGTCAAGACCTATTACCTCCTGGAAGATGGAGCGGTATTTCAGGCGGTAGCGGAAGACTCCACCCTGCAAAAGATCAATCAGGTCGACAAGAGCGATACCAAGGCACTCTTTGCCGAGGCCGAGGATCTATCGTTGCCCACCCGCCAATTCGATCAGCCCGGCAATATGTATGCTTTCGTGGAGTGGCGTGGCCCCGAAACTCAAAACCGCCTGGTCTGGGACATGAGCGGCATGGGGGTAGCGCCCGAGCTGGTATCTTTTCACCGCCAACTGATGCAATATGCCACTCCCACCCGCTAAAGCTCGAAGCGCTTTTAGGGGATGCTTCGCGCGTCAGTGCGTGTGAGGTGCTTCATGTTACCTTTTTGATTCATGGAGTGGCCAGAGGTGCCATCTCATGATTCCCTTGTTCGAGCCGCTCCTATACCCTCAATTATCAAACCCATGTTGAATCGAAAACTCCTCCTCTGGCTTGCTCTGCACCTATTTGTGAGTGTGAGCCTAGCCCAGGCGCAGCAGCCATTTGCGGCCAAGCGTAAATCCACCGGGTCGACCTTTCAGGCCCAGCCTGCTTTGACCTTGCAACCCACGCGGGGCGCACAAAGCGCGACGAGCACTCCCGCGCCAGCGACACACCGCTTTAGCCCCATGGCCCTGGCCCAGCCGCTGCAGACAGACTTGACGGCAGAGATTCGCGGCACCGGCCCCGAGGGACCGACGTTTATTGCTATGGACATGCCGCGTGAGCTGTCGCACCTGACGCGATCGCCCCAAACGCCCTTGGCCCAGGCCCAGGCGGTGCTGAGTTATTGCCATGCGCATGGCTTTACGGCCCTACCCCAAGAAGTGAGCCTGATGAAGCATGAAGTGGACGACTTGGGATTCACCCATATTCGCCTGCAACAGACGGCGCAGGGCATTCCGGTTTACGGGGCCGATCTTTGGGTCCACTTTACTCCCCAGGGCAAGCTGATCATCAATGGCCGCTATCAGCGCGAGCCCGATCCTGCCATGCTGCTACCCAATCTCACCCAGGAAGATGCGATCGCAGCCGCCAAGCAGCACTTGAGCGAGCATATGGCGTTGCAGGAGCTGCCCCAATCGATCCGGGAGCAATTCGACTACGAAACTGTGCCCGTAGCATTGGTGGTCTACACCTCGCGAGCGTACATTCGCAGCCAGCACCTGGCCTATCACGTGACCCTGCGCCCCAACCTCGTGCATCGCCACGAGTTATTCATCGACGCGCAAACAGGCGCTCTGCTGCACGACTTCGATCATACCTGCAGCATTCAGGCCACAGGTACCGCCCAAGACCTCAATGGCGTATCGCGCAGCATCCAGATTTGGAACGAGGGCGGTACTTACTATGCCATCGACGCCTCGCGCGACATGTACACTGGTAGCAACAACTCGCTTCCTCAAGCCGGGCAGGGTGCCATCTACACCCTGGACGTCCAAAACAACAACCATCAGTCCAACGACGCATTTTACGTTACTTCCAATAACCCCAATAGCTGGTCGCCCACCGCAGTATCCGCGCATTACAACGCGGGAGAATCGTACACCTATTTCCTCAATACCTTTGGACGCAATGCCATCGATGGCACCGGCGGCGACATCATCTCTTACGTCAACGTGGTAGACGATCAGGGCCAGGGTATGGATAATGCCTACTGGAATGGGGCGGCCATGTTTTATGGCAATGGCAATTTGGGTTTCTTTCCCTTGGCGGCTTCGCTGGACGTAGGGGGGCATGAGATGAGCCACGGCGTGATCCAGGAGACGGCCAACCTGGTGTATCAGGACCAGCCGGGCGCGCTCAATGAGTCTTTCGCTGATATCTTTGGGGTGATGATCGATCGCGATGATTGGTACCTGGGGGAAGGCGTCACTCGCACCTCCTACATCGCTACCGGACGCCTGCGCGACATGTCTGACCCGCACAACGGCGGCAGCAGCCTCAACGACAATGGCTGGCAGCCCAAGCACATGGACGAGATCTACACCGGGCAGCAGGACAATGGTGGGGTACATATCAACAGTGGCATTGTCAACTATGCCTTTTATCTCTATGCTACCGCGATTGGCAAAGATGACGCCGAGCAGGTGTACTATCGCGCCCTGGCCAACTACCTCAATCGCTCGTCGGAGTTCATCGACTGCCGATTGGCGGTGGTACAAGCCGCTACCGACCTGTTTGGTGCCAACTCTACCCAGGTAACCGCCGCCCAAAGTGCCTTCGATCAGGTAGGCATTTTCAATGGCAATGGCTGCCAGATCAGCCAGATGAGAGATCAACCGCAGATCAAAATCATTGAAGAGCCTTTCTTTGGTTTTATTGAGAACCTCCAGAGTCCCGATTAGACGGTGTTTC
>CAYVAP010000068.1:3670-12378 GCA_964449365.1 uncultured Bacteroidia bacterium | reverse complement strand
CCAGTTCGTGCCCTACTTTGATGCCACAGTTGCCACACATCACGCCCATGGCTGTGATCAGCCCGATCTGCTCATAGAGAGCCAGACCCGGGCGGCTCACCACCCACAAAAAGCTGCCCACTGCCAGCCCCTGCACCGGAACCGTGAGGTAGATGAGCCAGTCATAGAGCGGATGCTCGCGGCGCAGGTCTTCTTCTACCCGACTCAAGTTGCGCGAGTCTGGGCGCAGCATCAGCTCCAACGCCGGAATCAACCCAAAGGCATAACCCAGCGGCAGAAAGCTCCACCCACCCTGCCAGCTAAGGGCCAGGGCCATGGTCAGCGGCAAACTGAATGTCAACAGGTACGTAATCGGGGGCATAAGACGGAGGGAGTTGAGGGAAAAAAACTTAGGGATATAAAAATTACCGATTTTTTCGGAAAAGAAGAAGCAAATGCTTTGATTCTTCTCTTAATTTTTCTGACCCAATGACTCGGTCAGAATTCACCACGAACGACGCTCCATGTTTCCTGCTTCCACCTACCAAACGCGCCGAGCCACGCTCTTACAGCGAGTCGAGCGCGGCCCGATCCTTCTGCTTGGCAATCGCCTCAGCAGCATCAATTATCCTGACCAGCACTATCCCTTTCGGCAAGACAGTAGCTTCCTGTACTACCTGGGCATCGATCGGCCCGATCTGGCTGCCATGCTAGACCCTGCCACGGGTGAAAGCACCCTCTACGGCGACGATTTCACCTTGGACCATCAGGTGTGGATGGGGCCTCAGCCCCGCTTGCAGGAATGGGCCGAGCGAAGTGGCCTGGCGCGAGTCAAGCCGATGGCACAGTTGATCGCTGACCTGCAAGCCCTGCGCGTGGAGGAGCTACACTTTTTGCCACCTTATCGCCCCGAAAATGAGTTGACCCTGATGCAGGGGTTGGGGCTCAGCCCCGGACAAGCGCGTGCCCGGGCTTCTCTGCCACTCATCCAGGCCATCGTGGCCCAGCGCAGCTACAAAAGCGACGAAGAGATCGCCGAGCTGAAGCTCGCAGCAGAGCTCACCGGGCGCATGCACCGACGGGCTATGCAGGTGGCCCGCCCTGGCCTACGCGAAGCCGAAGTAATGGCCGAAGTGTACGCCGAGGCGCTCCGGGCCGATAGTCGCCCTTCCTTTAGCATCATTTGCTCCGTACACGGCGAGGTGCTGCACAACACCACCTTCGCCCATCCCCTCACCGATGGGGATCTGCTTTTGGTCGACGCTGGGGGCGAATCGCCACTGCACTACGCTGGCGATATGACGCGTACCTTTCCCGCCAATGGCACCTTCACCGAGCAGCAGCGCGCGGTGTACGAAATCGTCTTGCAGGCCAATCGAGCGTGCGCCGAGGCGCTGCGCCCTGGCTTGCCGTATCGCGAGGTGCATCTGCAGGCCGCCGAGGTGATCGTGAATGGCCTCAAGGCACTAGGGCTCATGAAAGGCGATACGGCCGAGGCCGTAGCCGCGGGGGCGCATGCCCTCTTCTTCCCGCATGGGCTAGGGCACATGATGGGGCTGGATGTCCACGACATGGAAGACCTAGGCGAAGACCACGTCGGATATACCGATCAGATCGTACGCAGCCAGCAATTTGGGTTGCGCAACCTACGCCTGGGGCGCGCCCTGGAAACCGGCTTTTGCCTCACCGTCGAGCCTGGCATCTACTTTATCCCCGAGCTGATCGACCGCTGGCAGGCCGATCAGACCTGTGCCGACTTTATCCGCTTCGACCGCCTGGAGCCTTACCGCCGATTGGGAGGCATTCGCCTGGAAGATGACTACGTCATTACCCAAGACGGTGCAGATCTGCTGGGCGACCCGGTGCCCATCACCGTGGCCGAGGTGGAAGCCCACATGCAAGGGTAGCGTTTTAGGAGAATGGCAGCAAACAATGCCGATTGTTGTTGTAAGTTGTCAACAGAAGCACCTAATTTGCGACTTCCCTGAAAATATTTTTTTCATTCCCCCCCTTTCGAATGACCACCCAAGAAAAACTCGCCAGCCTGCGCGAGGCCATGCAGCAGGCCAAGCTAGATGCCTACGTCCTTCCTCATGCCGACCCCCATGGCAGTGAATACCCGCCCGAGCACTGGCGCATTATGCCCTGGCTCACAGGCTTTACAGGCTCCGCAGGCACGATCGTGATTACGGCAGACTTTGCAGGGCTCTGGACCGACTCGCGGTACTTTATCCAGGCCGAAGCCCAGTTGAAAGATTCGGGCTTCGAACTGATGAAGCTCAAAGTCCCCCACACGCCCGAATACCAAGCCTGGTTGGTAGAGCAGCTTCCACGCGACAGCCGCGTGGGCATCGACGCCCGCCTGCTGTCTCTGAGCCAAAGTCGCCGCCTGGCCAAACGCTTTGGTCGCCACAACCTGACCCTGATCGACGCCCCCGACCTGATCTCGGCCTGGTGGGAAGATCGACCCCCGCTGCCTTCCCAGCCCATCGAAGCCCACAGAGCTGATCTGGCAGGCATCAATCGCCGCGACAAACTAGCTGCCCTGCGGGAGAAGATGAAAGCCCACCAAGCCACGCATCACTTGGTCAGCAGCCTGGATGACATCGCCTGGACCCTCAACTTGCGCGGCAGCGACGTAGCCTACAACCCCGTGTTTATGGCCTACCTTGTGGTCGATCACAAGCAGGCCATCTTGTTCGTAGACCCCAAAAAGCTCAGCCCCGAGCTGAAGGCCCAGCTAGCGGCAGATGGCGTCCGAGTCGATGAATATGAGGGTATAGCTGGCTACCTGGGGAGCCTTAGCCCTAGTGAGCACCTGCTGGTCGATCCTGCCCAGATATCTCTCTGGCTCAGCCGTCAGTGGAAAGCCCTCACCAACCTGGAAGAGGCCACCAATCCCAGCACCAACCTGAAGGCGGTCAAAAATGCCACTGAGATCCAGCACCTGCGGCAGGTCATGATTCGCGATGGCATTGCGCTGCTGCGTTTTCTGCGCTGGCTGGAGGCAGAAGTGGGGCAAAACCCATTGACAGAGGTGAGCGTGGCCGAGCGGCTAGAAGCTTTCCGTCAGGAGCAGCTCCACTACGTAGGGCCGAGTTTTGGTACCATCGCCGGATACGAAGCCAACGGAGCCATCGTACATTATTCTGCCGAGCCCGAGACAGCCGCTCAGCTTGAGCCCCGAGGCATCTTGCTGCTCGATTCGGGCGGCCAATACCGAGACGGGACCACCGACATCACCCGCACCATTGCGCTGGGTGAAGTCTCGGGGGCACAGCGCCGCGACTTTACCCTGGTGCTGAAAGGACATATCGGGCTGGCGACCGCCATCTTTCCCCAGGGCACCACAGGGGTGCAGCTCGATGGCTACGCCAGGCGGCCCCTGTGGGATCACTTAGTCAACTTTGGCCACGGCACGGGGCATGGGGTCGGTTTTTTCCTCAACGTCCACGAGGGGCCACAGCGCATCAGCCCTTCGCCCTCGGCCAGTGAGCCCTTCAAGCCAGGCATGCTCACCTCCAACGAGCCGGGCCTCTACCATCAGGGGCATTATGGCATTCGCATCGAAAACCTCATCTTGTGTGTCGAAGAAGGAGAAACGGAGCATTTCGGGAAGTTTCTCGGTTTCGAGACCCTATCCCTTTGCCCCATCGACCTGCGTTTGGTAGACAAATCCCTGCTCCATGAGCAGGAGCTCATCTGGCTCAATCGCTACCACGTCAAGGTGTATGAGGCGCTGGCCCCCCATCTGAGCGAGGATGAGAAAGCCTGGCTGCGAGACAAGACCACGGCTATCTGAGCGAGTTCAGCGTTGGTGAAAGGGGCGAAAAAGGCCCTCATCGGCGCGAGCCAGGAGCTCCCGGTCGCCTTGGGTATCGCCGTAGGCGTAGAGGTAGCTGATGGTTTCTGGTGAAATGTGCTCCTCCAGGCGGCTTACCTTTTCCGGGCCATAGTTGTTGCGGCCCGCGATGCGTCCGGTAAATTTTTCATCGATTACCTCGGGGCGGGTCGCAATCAGTTCGAGGTCGTACTCGCGGGCAAAAGCCTGGGTCCAAAAGCTGAGTGAAGCCGTGATGAGCAGGCAGCGATGGCCCTGCGCCTGATGCCAGCGCAGCCGTTGCAGCGCTAGAGGGCGAATGCGCTGGGGCAAGACCTCCCGGGCTAGTTGCTCGCCGTAGTGGTGGAGCTCACTCATCTCTCGCCCACCAAAAAAGTAGGCGAGAATCTTCTCTTTGGCGAGCTGACGGGGCATGTTACGAAATTGGTACCCCGTCAACACGGAGCGCAGCCGATAGATACCTCGGGCGATGTCGCGACGGCGATACATTAGCTGCAAATAAGGTGTCATGCTGTCGCCTTTGATAAACGTGCCATCGAAATCGAAGGCAGCGACGGTATGAGTAGAAGTCATGGCTACATCTCTAGAGATAGAACGAAGATAGCAGCGTTAGCGTGGGGAAGGGGGCGAGGGGTTCCATTGCGCGACCGCTTCAGGCAAAGGGGCCTCTAGCTGGGCCACCAACTGGCGCAGGGTCTGCTGCTGTCCTGTGGGAATCCATTTTGGTTCCAATTCGGCCATCGGCACCAGCACAAAGTCCCGCACCGGATAGTAGGGGTGGGGGAGGGTGAGGTGCTCGCGCTGCATCGTCTGCCGATGAAACTCCAGCAAGTCGATGTCGATGAGGCGTGGCCCCCATTTTAGCTGGCGAATGCGTCCCATGTCCGTCTCGATGGTCAGGACCAGATCGAGCAAGTCTTCGGGCGAATGAGCGCACTGTACCTCGCATACCGCATTGAGAAAGGGGGCTTGGGTCTCGATACCCCAAGGAGCAGTCCGGTAAAAAGCCGAACAGCGGCGAATGGCGACCTCTCTGCGCTCCAACTCCCGCAGCGCGTGGCGTAAGTTCTGAGCCTTGTCGCCCAGGTTGCTCCCAATTCCTAAAAAAATCATAACCAAAGATACGCGCCTCTGCGCCATAAGCGAATTTTCCCCGACTTTTTACCGAATTGCGAAAGGCAAGCTGTAAGAACTCGCTCTTCCCAGCGACGTATACTCCGCCAATTGCCTTGTATTCCTGCTAAACAACCATGTAGCAGGAGCCTTACTGATTCAGCCTTTCGAATAGCATTTTTATATGAAATTTTTACGTAACTTTTTTGCTAGTTTCCTCGCGGTGATCGCCGCGCTCCTCATTGGCCTGCCCATCATTTTCCTGATCCTGGGCGGTATCATTGCCAGCATAGGCCAGTCTTCGGATAAGGTAACTCTTCAGCCCCACTCTGTCCTTCAGATCAAGCTCGATGCCCCCATCGTAGAAAATGCGAGTACCGATCCCGTGCCCTTCAATCTCGATGATTTTGGCCCCTTTGCCGCTTCGGTCAACAACCTGGGCCTGTTTCAAATCATCGAGTCCATCGAGTATGCGGCCAAAGATGACAAGGTAGATGGGATCTACCTCAATCTCACGTCCATCCCCCAAACAGGCTGGGCCAGCCTCAAGTCGATCCGCAGTGCGCTGCTCGACTTCAAAAACAGCGGCAAATTCATCTACGCCTACAGCGAAGTCTACTCCGAAAACTCCTACTACCTAGCCAGTGTAGCCGATTCCGTCTTTATGGCCCCGGAAGGCATCATCGAGTTCAACGGGTTGGTATCCACTCCTACTTTTTTCCTGGGGATGTTCGAAAAACTGGATCTCAAACCTCGCATCTTCCGAGTAGGGACTTACAAGTCTGCCGTAGAGCCTTTCATCCGCAAGGATATGTCTGAAGCCAGCCGCCGACAGACGGAGGCTTATTTGGGCGACATCTGGCAGGTGTTTCTCGAAGACGTGGCCGCTTCTCGCAACCTCAGCCTCGACCAACTCGATGCCCTTGCGACGGATTTCGTCTTTGGCAAAGGCGACAAGGCCCTCCAAGCGGGCTTGATCGAGAGGGTAGCCTATGAGCACGAAGTCCGAAACTTACTGATAGAAGCGACCCGGCCCGAGGCTGAGAAGCCCGAGCTGATCGCCCTGAAGAAGTACCAGCGAGTGGCGAGCAAGGCCAGCAAGCCTTCGCAGAACAAAATCGCGGTGGTATTCGCCCAAGGCAACATCACCCAAGGCAAAAGCCAGGATGGAACCATCGGGGCCCAAACTGTGATCGAGGAGCTGCGCAAAGCTCGCCGCGATGAGAAGGTGAAAGCCATTGTCTTCCGCGTCAACAGCCCCGGTGGCGATGCCCTGGCTTCTGATCTGATCGCCGAAGAGGTGCGCCTCTGTGCCCAGGCCAAGCCCATTGTGGCTTCCTATGGCGATGTCTCAGCCTCCGGCGGCTACTACATCACCGCCGATTGCGACCACATTTTTGCCCAGGAAAACACCATTACTGGCTCCATCGGGATCTTTGGGGTCCTCTTTGACGCACAAGCCACCATGAATAGCAAATTGGGGATCACTTTCGACGAGGTAGAAACCAATGAAAACGCCAACTTCGCCAACCCATTCTTCCCCATGAGCGAAGTAGAGCAGCGCTTGCTGCAAAACAAAGTGGAGCAGGGTTACGGCTCTTTTATCCGCACGGTCAAAAACGGACGTGGCTTCACCGACTCAGCCGCGGTAGATCAGATCGCACAGGGGCGCGTATGGTCGGGCCGAGCCGCCCAAGGTCTCAACCTGATCGATAGCTACGGCGATCTGCGCGATGCCATCGGCTATGCCGCTCAGCAGGCAGGCATTGGCAATGACTATCGCCTGCGGCTGATGCCTCGCGCCAAAAATCCCTTTGAAGAGTTGATGACCGAGATGATGGAAACCAAAGTGGAGGCCAGTGTGCCCTTTCACGCAGAACTCGAACAGGTCCACGCTCTCAAGCGCATGATCCCCCGCTCGGGTACCTATGCCCTGATGCCCTACTCGGTACACATCCACTGATCAGGCCAAAGCCTTTACCCAACCAAAAACGGCTCGATTCGCAGGGAATCGAGCCGTTTTTTTAAAAAAGAGCAAGAGACGAGATTCGAACTCGCGACCCCAACCTTGGCAAGGTTGTGCTCTACCAACTGAGCTACTCTTGCTGGAAAACGCAGAGATGGATGGTTGTCTGGTTGACTTTAGGGCATTGATGTAGCCATTTACATCATCGCGCCATCAAATCACTAATAACGAGAAAGAGCAAGAGACGAGATTCGAACTCGCGACCCCAACCTTGGCAAGGTTGTGCTCTACCAACTGAGCTACTCTTGCTAATAAAGTGGCCACAAATAAAGGGCTTGCCTAGCAATCTTGCAAAGTTTTTTTCGAAAAAAAGCGAAAGCGGGTTGCCTCAAGAGGGCATTTTTCGCTGCATAAGCTTTTTGCCGAGCACAAAACTGATGACCCAAAACAGCAGGTAGCTGACCAGGAAAATCCATTCACAGGCGGTGAAAAAAGCGACGAAGGCACTAGCTGCCACCAGAAGATTGAC
This sequence comes from uncultured Bacteroidia bacterium, assembly GCA_964449365.1. GTDB lineage: Bacteria > Bacteroidota > Bacteroidia > J057 > J057 > CAYVAP01. The sequence continues at coordinate 4,950 of CAYVAP010000068.1, read as the reverse complement.
AGGCAGGAGGGAAGAGAGGGGTTTGGCTTGCCGCAGGGCTGTACAGGCGCTTTCGAGCATCGCCAGCAGGCGGTAAACGCCAAAAGCGAGCACAAAGGCGGACAGTTCACCGCTGAGCATCGCTCCAAGGGCAAACAAGATCATACCCACTTCCAGCCCAATCGGGATCAGGTGCCGGCGCGGGTCAGGTCTGGTCATCAGGCCAAGGATGAGCAGCAGGTTGTGGTAGATCACTACCACGGCAAGGAAGTGTAGCAGTGCTTGGACAATCATAACATCGCAGTTCGGAAGCAGAGAAGATCGAATGACCACCTTGTACCCTTATACCCCTGACCGTTCATACAGGTGGGACGTGCCAGGCTGAGCGGTGTTTAGCTTAACGAAAAAATCAAGCCAAACGCGGCTTTGGCCTCTCAAAACTTTGAGGTTTGAAAAGTGTTTTTGAAAAACTAACAGGAAAAGGGCTCTTTGAAGCCCTGGGCGGTTTTTTGTCAGTCGATACGCGCCACGCCCGCTTCGGTTCGTCGGTATCGTTGGCCACTTTCCGGGCAGGTGGCTAGCCCCTCTGTATCAAATGCGAGGCGATGCCCGTATTCGCTCATCCAGCCAATGTGCCGGGCCGGATTGCCCACCACCAGTGCGTAGGGAGGCACATCCTTGGTGACTACCGAGCCAGCCCCGATAAAGCAATAGCGCCCCAGCCGGATGCCGCACACGATGGTGGCATTGGCCCCTACGCTGCTGCCTTGCTCTAGCACCGTCTCGGTGTACTGCCCCTTGCGCACAATGGCGCTGCGTGGGTTGCGGATGTTGGTAAAGACCATGCTAGGCCCCAAGAATACGTCGTCTTCGCAGATCACCCCTTCATAAATCGAGACATTGTTCTGTACCTTGACATTGTTACCCAGGCGGGTACCTCCCGCCACGAAGACATTTTGCCCCAGGCTACAACGCTCCCCTAGCTCGGCCCCGGGCATCACGTGGCAAAAGTGCCAGATCTTGGTGCCTGCCCCAATGATGACAGGCTGCTCGACCAGGGCGGTTTCGTGGGTAAAGTAGGTGTCAGGCTTCACGAGTAAAAAGGTTGGTGGCCAATCTTGCTGATAAAGGTAGCAGGCAGAGCGGGGAAAATGGCCCCTTTACCCCCCTAAAAATCACAGTTGACGCAAAAAATCAGCTCCCGATCTCGGCCTGTACCGTCGCGATCACTCGCTGCTGCTGGTCTAGGGACAGCCCCACCGAAGAGGGCAGGCTCAAGGCCGAAGCAAAAAGCTGCTCGC
>CAYVAP010000068.1:0-3660 GCA_964449365.1 uncultured Bacteroidia bacterium | reverse complement strand
GAGGTATGGGCAAGCCTGAAAGAGCGGCTGCCGGTGCAGGGGCATCCAGAGGCAGCGTCGATCGATGTGCTCGGCTTGCAGGCGCGCGGCCAAGGCGTCCCGGTCGGGCATCAGGGCCGTCATCAGCCAGTAGTTGGGGTGGCTCTGGGGGGTGGGGGTCGGCCATGCTAGCTGCGGCAGGGCGTCGAAGTAGCGCTGAGCGATGGCTCGCTTGCGGGCCAGGGTATCGTCCAGGCGGTCTAGTTGGCTCAGGCCCAGCGCGGCGGCCATGCTGCTGAGGCGGTAGTTGTAGCCCAGGGCATCGTGTTGGTAAGTAAAGGCATCGCTGCGGGCTTGGGTGCTGAGGTGGCGCGCCCGCGCGGCCAGCTCCGCGTCGGCGGTAAGGATCATGCCGCCACCGCCAGTGGTGAGTAGCTTATTGCCATTGAAACTCAGGCATCCCACCTGTCCAAAGGTGCCCAGCGCGCGTCCCTGCAAGCGACTGCCCAAGGCTTCGGCAGCATCTTCGATCAGTGGGATGCGGTAGGTTTGGGCCAAGCCCAGCAATGGATCCAGCGGGGCAGCGTAGCCCAAGGCATGCACCACCAGCAGGGCGGCCACCCTGCGTCCGGTGGCTCGATGATATAGGCCCGCAGCTTGCAGCTCACAGTCGCGCCGTAAAAACTGGGCGGTCAGGCCCACGTCTATCTGCCAAGTGCCAGGGTCTACGTCTACCAACACCGGCTCTGCCCCCAGGTACCGCAGGGCGTGGGCCGGGGCAATGAAGGTCAGGTCGGGCATCAGCACCAAATCGGCAGGCTGCACCCCAACCACTTGCAAGCTGAGATGCAGAGCGGCGGTGCCACTGCTCACGGCTACCGCGTGGAGGCTACCCAGAGATTCTGCCATTTGGGCTTCGAAGTCTTCAACCCAGGGCCCCGCCGAGGACACCCAGCCCGAAGCCAGGCAGGCGTGTACGCGCGCCTGATCAGCGTCCGTGATCTCCGGGATCGAGAGAGGGATGAACATTAATTTCGATTGTCGCTGCCCCACATGAGGCTGCGGCGCAGGTTGTCGATGTACTTGGTAGAAGGCATGCGCAGCAGGTTGACCTTGAAGTTGGCGCGGCGCACGGCGATGGCCGTACGGGCTTCGACCAGCTCGGTGCGGGTATCGAGGGCCACCATGGCCTCGCCGGAGCGAGATTCCACTTCGAAAGAAACCACCCAATCGTCAGGAATCACCACCGGGCGCACCGTGAGCGAGTGCGAAGCCACGGGGGTGATGGCAAAGGTGGCCGAGCTGGGAAAAATGATGGGGCCACCACAAGAAAGGCTGTAAGCGGTAGAGCCGGTGGGCGTGGCCACGATCAGGCCGTCGCCCCAATAAGAGTTGAGAAATTCACCATTGATGTAGCAGTGTACGGTGATCATCTCATTGGTTTTGGACTTGTGAATGGTCAGGTCATTGATGCCGTAGTGATTGTCGCCAAAAAGCCCGGGCGGATCGCTGACCACGGAGAGCAGAGAGCGCCGATCGATGCGGTACATGTCCTGCATAAGCTCTTTGGTAGCAGGGATCAACTCGTGCTGAGTGATGCTGGTCAGGTATCCCAGGCGACCAAAGTTGACGCCAAGAATAGGCTTGCCCATGCGACCGGTGAAGCGCACGGCTTCCAGCACGGTGCCATCTCCCCCAAAACAATAGAGAAAGCGGCAATCTCGGAGCTGATTTTTGTGGTTGAAAATCTGCTCTCCACTCAGTTGGGCAAGGGCAGGCAAATGACGCTGTAGCTGTCGGGCGTAGGGCTGAAAAATGGAGAAGGGAATGCGATGCTGCTGGACAAAAGCGAAGAACTGGGCGAGGATCGAGAGATCGGTGTTCTCGGTAATACGACCGAAGATGGCGAGTTTCATTTGATTGATAGCGTTCCGTGCAGGTAGATGCCTGACTGGCCCAGGTGATTGCGGGTACCCTCTACGCGCAGCAACATATCATAAATTCCGATGAGATTCAACCCGACGCCGTAGCCGTGCAGCAATTTTTCCTTGAGGTAGGTATCGTGGTTGTTGATGCTTTGGTCGCGGGCGTAGCCTAGGTCGACAAAGGCCGACAAGTAACAGCCAAAGGCCAGGTTGCGCCAGCCTTCGACGGGAATCCAGGGCCAGGAAAAGTTTTGGTAGGGCAAAATCGCATACTTCAGCTCGGTTTTGGCCAGATTCAGAAAGGTACCATCGATGATGTAGGGTTCGTATCCCCGCAGTTCGGTGCTGATGCCCGGAAACTCGTAGCGCAAGATGCCCACCTGGCTTTTTTCGAAGAAAGGAATGTCGCGCCCGAAAGTGTAGAGGCTTTGCAGGCCATAGGCCAGGTTGAAGCGGTTTGTCAGGGGAAGGTGATGGGCCCAGGTCGCACCCACTTTGGCAAATTGGGTCGTGGCGAATGGCCCCCCGGCTGCCCGTCCCATCAGGCGCAGTTGAAAGCCATCCATCGGAAAGCTGCGCCAATCCCTGCGGTCCCACTCGGCGATGAGCAGGAGCTCCCAAAACTGCTCGCGTCCGTTTTCGCTGGTGAGGTATCGATGCGGCAGGCCCTCCAGGGTAAAGGCATAAAGGCTATCGTCGAGCTGATAGTGGGTAAAACTCAGCTCGGTGTACAGGTCCTTGTACAGCCCAAAGCGCTTGTTGAGGCCCGCAAATGCCTCAACGGTGCGCTGCAAAGGCGCAGAAGCTACCTCGATCCATTGTACCTCTCCCCGCGTAGTGCCGACCATGATCTCGGGCTGCTGGGTATACGAAGCCCCTACCCGTAGATCGAGGTTGAAGCGCGGCCACAGATTGGGCCGCATAAATTGCAAGCGCACCCTGCGCGAAAAGCCCCACTGTAGCGCCAAGTCGACCGACTCGCCCCGCCCCGTGAGGTTGCGCGCCACGCCGTAGCCCCCGTACACCAACCGATGAAAATTACCCGAGGTAAAAGCCCCCACAATGTCATAGGAGTTTCGTTCCTCAATGGCAAAAATCGGCTGTCCCCCCAGCGGAAACCGCTCTTTGACTAAGATCTGTACCTCTAGGGTATCTCTTTTCCGCACAGGCAGCACCTGCACCGTTTGGAAGAGGTTGAGGTTGTGGATATTGCGCTGATTCTGAGTCAGAATTTGGTAGATGCTATCCAGCCGCAGACTGTCTCCCTCCTCGAAGGTCAGTTCGCGCTCGATCACCCAGGAGCGGGTGATTCGGTTGCCTACTAGGTGGATGCGTGAGACGCAGATTTTCTCCTGCGCCCACGCGGCTAAGGGCAGGGTGAGGATGAACAGCAGCAGGGCAAGCGGGCCCCGCTTGAGCCACATGTAGACAAAGGCGGTGATCAAAGCCCCAGGTACTTCATGAACGCTTCGAGGTTACGCGAATAATCTTACAACGGTTTGGTACGGTGAAAGGTACGCACAATCTCGTAATCGAATCGCTCAAAGGCCGCCGCTACCCGCGAGAGGTCCTCGACGTTGAGCTTGAGCGTGAGCAACATATCTTTGGAATCGGGGAGGGGAGAGAGGTAGAGGCTGAGTACCTTGGCATCGGCAGACTCGGCGATGCGCCCCACCTCACTCAGCACGTAACTGTCGGCAGGAATGGCCAGCACCATCACGCCGCCAGGCTCCTGCACGGCAAAAAGGGCGCCCAA
>CAYVAP010000067.1:10345-12386 GCA_964449365.1 uncultured Bacteroidia bacterium | reverse complement strand
CGCATTGAATCCCGAAGAGTAGGCGCTGCTCGTGGGGATGCTCAAGGCCACGACCTATTACAACCCACGCAATCACCCCGAGCGGGCCCAAGAGCGTCGCAACGTGGTGCTGGCCCAGATGGCAAAGCACGCGTATCTCACCCCAGCGGAGGTCGATTCGCTGCAAGGGCTGCCTGTGGCACTCGACTACGTGAATGTAACCGAGAGCGCCGGGCCAGCTCCTTACTTCCGTCAGGAGGTGGGCAACTACCTCAAGCAATGGCTCGCTGATTACAACCAAGCTCATGGGACTCACTACAACCTTTTCACCGACGGGTTGAAGATCTACACCACCATTGACGCGACCATGCAAAGCTACGCCGAGCAAGCTGTGGCCAAACATATGCCAGGGTTGCAAGAGACCTTTGACCAGCACTGGTCGCGGCGCACCCTGTGGGATGAAAATGACCCGGCCCTCAAGCGAGCTATGCAGTCATCGGGGCGCTACCAGTCGCTCAAGGCTCAGGGCAAGAGTGAAGCCGAGATCATGGCGGTATTTCGCCAGCCGGTCGACATGCGGATCTGGACTTGGGAGGGGGATCAGCAGAAAAAGATGAGTCCCCTTGACTCGCTCATCCACTACCATTCTTTTTTGCAGGCTGGCCTGATGGCCATGGAGCCACAAACCGGTTACGTACGCGCCTGGGTGGGGGGTATCAACTATCGGGCGTTCAAATACGACCACGTAACGGCCCATCGACAGGTCGGCTCGACCTTCAAGCCCCTCATCTACGCTGCGGCCATCGCCAATGGCTTCGATCCCTGCGCATACATCCCCAGCGAGAAGGTCACCTACGCCAATTACAAAAACTGGACACCCGGCAACGCCGATGGTAAATACGAGGGCTTTTACTCTCTCAAAGGCGGACTGGTCAATTCTGTCAACACGGTCTCGGCGGCGGTGATGATGAAGGTGGGCGTGGAGCAGGCTGCTTCTTTTGCCGAGCGCTTTGGCTTTAGCCCTTCTCTGCCCCACGACCCGAGCCTGGTGCTAGGTACGGCTGATCTCAGCATACGCGAAATGGTGGGGGCGTACTCCACTTTTGCCAACCGCGGCATTCGCAGCAAGCCGATCTTTATCAGCCGGATCGAGACTAGCGATGGCAAGGTGCTAGGTAAATGGCCCGAAGCTCCTGAGCAAGATCGGGTAATGAACGAGACCACCAACGCCATGATGGTCAACATGTTGCAAGCGGTGGTAGATAGCGGTACCGCGTCGCGGCTGCGCTATCGCTATGGCTTACGCACCGCCCTTGCTGGCAAAACCGGCACCACTCAGCATCAAACCGACGGTTGGTTCATGGGCGTTACGCCTAAGTTGGTGGTGGGCGTATGGGTCGGTGGAGATGATCGTAAAGTGCGCTTCCGCTCGTTGAGCCTCGGTCAGGGAGCTAATACTGCTTTGCCTATTTTTGGCCTGTTTATGCAGAAGGTTTATCGGGATGGGAAATACCGTGCCTTGCGCAACGCTACCTTCCCCGCCCTGCCCGCGGCGGCTCAGCAGGGTATGGATTGCCCGATGTATTCTGAGTGGGGCGTCGATCCGGAGCAGTCGGACTTAATCATTTTGCTCACCAAGCTCAAACGAGAAGCGGAAGAGCGACGCGAAGATCGGAAAGAGCGACGCGCAGAGCGACGAGAGCGGCGGCGAGATCGTTGGGAGGAGTTTTTCAACGGTGGCAAGAGGGATAACTGATGCTGCTCTCCGCCTGCCTCACCCTGAGGGTGTTTGGCGCGTAGCGGAACCAACAGTCTGTGCCATCACTCTTATTTCTCCCGTCTTATCGCGCACAGATGGCTGCGTCATTTTTCGGGATTGCCGAGATCGGTGCGTGAGGCGCAGGAGGGGATCAATTATACTACTGGACATTAGCCTTTGGAACGCTCGTTTTTTGACAGGATGGACAAGATGGCTTGCAGGTGATTATGATCCTGTGAATCCTGTCCAAATAGACGATATCTAGTAGCCTGGAGTGCTCGTTTTTTGACAAGATGGACAAGA
>CAYVAP010000067.1:0-10245 GCA_964449365.1 uncultured Bacteroidia bacterium | reverse complement strand
ATCTAGTAGCCTGGAGTGCTCGTTTTTTGACAAGATGGACAAGATGGGACAAGATTAACAAGATGGCTTTCAGGTGATTGTGATCCTGTAAATCCTGTGAATCCTGTGAATCCTGTGAATCCTGTCTAAATAGACGACATCTAGTAGCCTGGAGTGCTCGTTTTTTGACAAGATGGACAAGATGGGACAAGATTAACAAGATGGCTTTCAGGTGATTGTGATCCTGTAAATCCTGTCTAAATAGACGATATCTAGTAGCCTGGAGTGCTCGTTTTTTGACAAGATGGACAAGATGGGACAAGATTAACAAGATGGCTTTCAGGTGATTGTGATCCTGTAAATCCTGTCTAAATAGACGATATCTAGTAGCCTGGAGTGCTCGTTTTTTGACAAGATGGACAAGATGGGACAAGATTAACAAGATGGCTTTCAGGTGATTGTGATCCTGTGAATCCTGTCTAAATTGATTGATGATGTCCAGTAGCATGAGGACCAATATGAGGGGCTGGTGAGGCATTGTGTGCTGAAGCTGTACCTCTATTTTCTCTATGGCCCTTTCACCTTCGAGTCTCCCTCCTCACCTCTCGATCACCTCGCTGCGAAAATCTTTATGGAGCTTGATCATGTATTCTGGGGCGGGTTCCATGATGGCTCGTGGCATGATTTCCTCTTGGGTGGGCGCATAGTTACGCGCCCGGCCTCTAACTCGGTCATAAGGGTAGACACGATCACATTGCCCTGGCCCGAAGCCACCCGTAGGGTGATGTCATATGTTGCTTTGAGCGAAGGAGCGACGAAGTCTTGCACATACGCATTGATGAGTGGGTCTCCCTGCCACATCATCCAGTTGACAGTCTGGCCACGAACGGCCTCTTCGATTTCTGCCCAAGGGCGAGCCAAGACGGCTTCGGCCTGTGCAGGCGGCGAATCAGAGGCACAAGACATCAGCAAAAGGGAGGCGGTGATCAACCAAAGACGGTGGATATCATGTATCATAGCTATCTGAAAACATATCATGTGGTAAAAAGGTCGCTCAAAATGAAGGTTTTCTGCAAAAGTCGAAAATGAAGCGAGAGATTTCCATAAATCTGCTCTTCACTCAATATCTTTGTTCTAATCCGGGAATTTAAGCAGCAATCTGCCCTCAACCTACGTTATGAAGGCGTTGCACTCTGCTTTCCAAAACCTAATCCATTCACACATGCGAACGAACCTTGCCATCGCTTTTTCTCTACTGCTAGGGCTGCTATCCCTGCCACAGCTTGCTCAAGCGCAAATATGTACCCCCGATCCCAATGCACCTGCTGTGGGCCTATTTCCCGCCAGTGTGCCCGTCGGGTGTCCTGGTCAGCCGTATAGCACCACCCTGACGCTAGGCGTTCCTAGTGATACCCTGGGCTTTCCGGTTACCAACGTCGTGGTCGACAACATCACCGATCTGCCTCCCGGCATCACCTACGCTTGTGAGCCAAGCAACTGTACCTTCCCTGGTGGCACCAAGGGCTGCATCGTGCTATCTGGCACCCCCACCACTGCAGGTACCTATCTCATCGACGTAGACTTTACCGTCAATTCTTTGCTGCCCCTCTCTGGCACCCTGACCGACACCCTGGAGATCGTGATCGGTTACACCGGTACGATCGTGGCCAATCCCGCGAGCTGTGGCGGGACCGACGGCTCTGCCACGGTGGATTTTACAGGGAGCAATGGCACCCCCCCGTATAGCTTTGTCTGGAGCGACGGCCAAACCGACTCGATAGCCACCAATCTCGCCGCTGGGGCTTATACCGTAGACGTTACCGACGCGAGCGGCTGCACCGTTACCTTCAACGTCTCGGTCAACTCTAGTGGCGGAAATCCTCCGGTAATCGATGTGGCTCAAAGTACCATCGGCTGGTCGGGCTGTGCCGAGGTAGATGGCGGGTTCATTACTCCTAGCATCACCGGCGGAGCGGCTCCGCTCTCTTTCAGTTGGTCCAATGGTGAGACTACCGAAGACATCGCCGACCTGCCTGGCGGAAACTATACCCTCTCGGTGCTAGATGCCGATGGCTGTCTGAGCAGTGAGACCTTTCAGGTTGCGGCTCCTCCGGTCTTGACGCTGAGCGAATCAAATGTCTCGGATGTGGGGTGTTTTGGCGAGGCTGACGGTGGGGCTACCGTAGGGGTGCAAGGGGGAGCAGCCCCCTACTCTTTTGCCTGGTCGCCTGGCGGTCAAACGGTGGCCTCGCTCACCGGGTTGGCCGCTGGTACCTACTCGGTCTCGGTCGAAGATGCCAATAACTGCCAAAAGAGCATCGACATCACCGTGGAAGAGCCAGAAGCATTGGCCTTGATTGCGGTGGCCAATGATGAGACCGTGGCCGGGGCCAATGACGGTAGCGTAAGCGCCGGCGCTTCTGGCGGCACCCCACCTTACACCTATGACTGGGGTAGCGCTGGCTCAGGGGCCAACCTCAGTGATCTAGCTCCTGGCGAGTATACCATAACGGTGACCGATGCCAACGGCTGCGAAGCCACCGAGACAGTTACCGTGGCGGGTGCCACCAGCATCCGTCTGCCCGGCAGGGTAAAAGCCATGCAGGTATATCCCAACCCTAGCTTGGGGCGCTTCACCCTAGATCTGAGCTTGGCACAGCCCGAGGCGGTGCAGGTCGAGGTATACGATCTGCAAGGTCGCAGCATCGCGCAGCAGTCTGCCGCAGCCGCGACCACCCATCAACTGCGCCTCGATCTTGGGCAGGCTCCAGCCGGTACTTATCTGCTCGAAGTAAGCGTGGGCCCAGCGCGCATCCACCGCCGCCTGCTGGTGGAGTAAACCCGATGGTTACCCAAGATTCAGCCCCGGACGCCCATCATGCCAGGCGAGCCGGGGCTTTTGGGTGGCGACGAGCCGGAACGCTTCGCAGGTAGCAGGCGACTCTCGCGGTAAATTGATCGTTTGTCTGCATCCAGACGAACGATTGGTTACGTAGATGGCTAAATTACCAATCCATGCGACATTTCCTTCGCCTCAGCCTACTGCTGCTTTTTGCTACGAAAAGCCTATGGGCACAGGTGGACAGCAGCCAGGCCAAGGTGGATACCACCAAGCTGCAAATCACCAGTCTGTTTGGCCTGCCGGTGGTCTACTACACGCCCGAAACCCGCTGGGGCTTTGGTCTGGCGGGGCTAGCTGCCTTCCGGCTACCCAACGAGCCACGCCACAGCCGCAGTTCGCAACTTCAACTGGGAGCCGTTTATACCCAAGAGAAGCAATTGCTGTTGTATTTGCCCTACGTACTCTTTGCCAAAGATGAATCCTACTGGGCATACGGCGAAATTGGCTACTATCGCTACACCTATTTCTACTACGGCAACGGCAATGAGGATCTCCAGCCTGAGGGTGAGCTCTACGACGTAAATTTTCCCCGCCTGCGCCTTCACGCCCTGCGCAAGTTGGCCCCTGGTTGGTACCTGGGGGGGCATTACTGGCTGGATGTGTTTGACATCCAAAACACGCAACCCGGTGGCTTGTTGGCCAGTAAGCAGCGCGAGATCACGGGGCGCAACGGAGGCATCATCTCTGGTCCTGGCTTGATCAGCATCTATGATCGACGCAACGACTTCAACTCTCCCACGCGGGGCTATTACGCCGAGGCACTGTTTCAGGTCAATGCTCCCTGGACCGGCAGCACCTTCAACTACACCCGTACCTCACTGGATTTACGGGGTTTTTTGCCGATTTGGCCGCAGCAAGAGCACGTGTTAGCAGGACAGATTTACGCCGATCTGACCAGTGGCGCGCCCCCCTTCAATGCGCTGGCCCTGTTGGGTGGCCCCAAACGCATGCGGGGCTACTACGAGGGGCGCTATCGCGCGCGCAATCTGCTAGGGGGACAGATGGAGTATCGCGCCCATCTGTTTTGGCGCTTGGGTGCCACGGCCTTTGTGGCAGGTGGAGCCGTGTTTGAGCAGTGGGAGGAATTGAGCCGCGAGGTGCTGCGCTACACCTGGGGGGGTGGGCTGCGGGTGCGAATCAGCCAAGCAGACCGCATCAACGTGCGATTTGACGTAGGCATAGCAGAAGGAACGCCAGCCTATTACCTCACGGTGGGAGAGGCGTTTTAGTTCTCAAATCAACGACGAATCAACTTGCGGGTCATGGGCTGAGCGGGACCATCGATCACGCGCAGAAGGTAGACCCCGCTCGGAAAGCGCTGCAAAGGAATGCGATACGTCTGCCCGTTGGTCAGAGGGCTTGACCAGAGGGTTTTTCCCATCAGATTGACCAACTCACAGCGAGCAGCCTGGCCGCTCCAATCGAGGAGGTAGCCTCCTTCCGCCAGTTGGCTCACTGATAGGTCGCTGGGATTTTTGGCCGTAGGCATCCCCACGGCGATGCAGTCTACGCTTTGCAGCAAAGAAAATTCGCAGAACTTCTGTTTCAGTTGAGGGTAATGGCTACCCTGGAAGAGCAAAGAGTCTGCCTCCAGGATGAGGCGCGCGCCATCGATCAAGGTCATGTTGAGAGAGCTGCCATAGAGCGATTGCAAAAATAGCTGGTCGGTTACCTCCCGACCCAAGTCCATCCGAATGGCCATCAGGGTGGAGGCCCAGTAGGATCCCAAGTCGTAGATCGAGGCATTGGCGTCGAGGGGGTAGGTTTCGGTGGTAATGGCCATGCGACCATGCCAAAATTCATTGTGCCCATCCCAATTGAATACCTCAAACCAGCGCCAGGGATTGAGGTCGTACGAGTACGAAGCCGCCAGGTAATCGCCCATGCCCTCGTCGAGTCCCTGCCGCTCTTTTCCCACTCGGGTATCAGGAGCGGCGGCGTAAGAGAGCGCGTGGGCATACTCGTGGATAATCACGTCGGCGTCTTCGGCGTCATCGACCCCCCCATCGCCAAACAGCGCGTAGCTATCGCCCTGGTTGGGCACGAATACCGATTGGTCGCTATTGTTGATACCGTGTGGGTCGGCGCGGAAGGGTGAGTTTTGCAGGTTGGTAAATCCCAGGCTCTGCACGTAGCGCTGATAGCGATCGATATGGTAGTAGACCATCACATCCTCAAAGCGCGAATCGTCGCGGGGGTAAAAGAAGTCGCCGTTCAGCGAAGTGGCAGGCTCGAAGTGGAAAGATTGGATGTCTTCGATCTTCACGTGGGGCCCTTCCAGGCGATACAGGCCGCCATCGACGGTGAGATCCAGCAATTCGACCGTATCCATCGAGCCCTCCAACACCACGGAGTGCTGATCGTCGCGATCCGCGTAGGGGCTGTTGGCATCATATTCGACTTCGGCGCGGGTACAGGGATCGGGGATAAAAACCCTGCCTCGGCCCGTGCTATCGGTCCAGGGGCGGCAGTATGCCCCTAGGTCTCGACGCTGCAGCTCTTGACCATTTCTGGCGTCGATCAGCCATTCGTAGGCAAATACGGGCCCGGGCTGATGAGTTTCTACGCGATAGATGGGTAGCCAACCCTCGGGTTGGGCCAGCCATTGTGGTTCGTAGCGCAATTGTTGCGCCTCCACCAGGTCAACAAAGCGGGCTTCGAACGCAGCCGGGTCGATCAGGAAATCGCCCATGGCCTTGCGCCCCTCGGGCGTCTGTAGGTGAGGCAAGAGGGAGCGCAAACGTCCGTTTCGATCCAAGTTGGCCTTGACCCCTGCCTGATAAATGGGCAGACCTTGGTAGGTCTGCTGAAAATGCAGGTGCCTACCACCAGGGCTATAGCGCTGATAGCTCAAAGTCAGCCCCACGTTGGGGGATTGTAGCTCAAGAAATTGCCCGATGAGATGGGCCTCGATTTGAGCGGGACTCGCGTCGCTGCCTAGGTGGGCCGTAGCCGGTCGGTAGCTCTGAGCCAGCAGCGATTGGCCAGGCACACGGAGAAAGAGCAGAGACCAAGCCAGCAGGGTGAGCGGGGAGAACAACAGTCGATTCATAGGATCTTTCAATCGCGCTTGCAAGAAGAATGATAACGCAACTGCCGACAATGATGCTGCACGGGCCAGTCGGTTGGCGCCAATGATTAATCGCTGGAAACCAGTTCCCAGTCGAGATTGGCGGCGATCAGCTGCGACTTCAACGCTGGAAAAGCTGCTTTGCGAATGGCAAGCTTTTGCTGGACGGCAGCTTCGTAAGTCGCTTCTACTGCTTCGATAACGTATGGATGCAGGATGCGGTTGATCTCGGCGGTCTGCTCGTAGGGAAACCGCAACAAAAATACCACCTTCGGGATGATTTCTTCTCTTTCGGCTACTTCCAAAGCCAATTCGGTCGCGCTGCGATAGGCTTCGATCAGGCCGCGCACCCCGAGCTTGGTCCCGCCAAAGTAGCGCACCACCACCACCAGCACATTGGTGAGTTGCTGCGAGCGAATGGCTCCCAGGATCGGATCGCCAGCGCTATGCGAGGGCTCGCCATCGTCGTGGGCGAAAGTGGTCTCGCCGTACAGTCCCAGCCGAAAGGCATAGCCATGATGCCGGGCATCGTGGTACTGCTTTCTTAGGGTCTGCAAGTAGGCGTCCACCTCAGCCTGGCTCTCGATCGGGTAGGCAAAGGCAAGAAATTTAGAGCCTCGGTCTTTGCACAGGCCCTCACTGTGTTGGCGCAGGGTGTAAAGGGTTTCTTCAGCCATCAAAACTGATAGGAGCAATGGGACAGCAAAAAAGCGCTCCCAGGGGAGCGCTTCTATGATTGGACGAGTGAGGGAATACAGCTTATTCTTCTGGTTCTTCAGAAGAGGGCTCTTTCTCCTCGATTTTTTTCTTCTCTTTGCCGCCTTTGGGCTTGCGGGTCTCGACCGTGATTTTGTCCTCTTCTTCTACGTAGTCGACGAATAGGGTATCGCCTTCATCGGTGTTGCCTTCGAGGATTTCGTCAGCAATCGGATCTTCGAGGTACTTCTGCAAGGCCCTTTGCAGGGGTCGGGCCCCAAACTGCCGATCGTAGCCCTTCTCTGCGATGTATTCTTTCGCATTGTCAGAGAGCTCGATGTGGTAGCCTTTCTCCTCGATCCGAACAAATACGCCACGTAGCTGCAGGTCGATGATCTCCATGATGTGCTCTTTCTCCAGCTCGTTGAAGATGATCACGTCGTCGATCCGGTTGAGGAATTCGGGACGGAAAACCTTCTTCATCGCACCTTCGATGGTGCTGCGCATCATCTCTTGGGTCTGATCTTCGCGCGACTTGGTCGAGAAGCCGACGCCAGTGCCGAAGCTCTTCAGCTCACGTACCCCTACGTTGGAGGTCATGATGATGACGGTATTTTTGAAGTCGATCTTGCGACCAAGGCCATCGGTGAGCAAGCCATCGTCGAGCACTTGCAGCATGATGTTGAAAATGTCAGGGTGTGCCTTTTCGATCTCGTCGAGCAATACTACCGAATAAGGACGGCGGCGTACCCGCTCGGTCAATTGGCCCCCTTCTTCGTAGCCCACGTAGCCGGGAGGAGCCCCGATGAGGCGCGATACCGTGAATTTCTCCATGTACTCAGACATGTCGAGGCGAATCAGAGCATCTTCGGTATCGAACATGTAGCGAGCCAATGCTTTGGCCAGCTCGGTCTTACCTACCCCAGTCTGACCCAAAAAGATGAATGAACCGATAGGCTTGAAGGGATCTTTGAGGCCCAGGCGCGAACGCTTGATGGCTTTGACTAGCTTGTCGATAGCATTGTCCTGACCGATGATCACATCCTTGAGCTGTTTGCCCATAAACCTGAGCTTGGCCACTTCACCCGCTGCGATCTTGGTTACTGGTACGCCCGTCATCATTGAGACCACTGCGGCAACGTCTTCTTCAGCGACGGTGTAACGCTTATTTTTGGTCTCTTCTTCCCACTCGACCTTGGCCTGCTCCAGCTCTTCGAGCAGCCGCTTCTCCTGATCGCGGAGCTGAGCAGCTTCCTCATACTTCTGGCTTTTTACCACCTTATTTTTCAGTTCCTTGACCTCCTCGATCTTAGCTTCGAGGTCGAGGATGTTTTTCGGTACGTGGATATTGGTGATATGTACCCGGCTACCGGCTTCGTCGAGCACGTCGATGGCCTTGTCTGGGAAGTAGCGGTCGGAAATGTAGCGGTCGCTGAGTTTCACGCAGGCTTTGATGGCCTCTTCGGTGTAGTTGACGTTGTGGTGATCCTCGTACTTGGCCTTGATATTGTTGAGGATGCTGATGGTCTCATCTGGCGAAGTCGGCTCGACGATCACCTTTTGGAAGCGCCGCTCCAGAGCACCATCTTTTTCGATGTACTGCCGATATTCATCGAGGGTAGTAGCCCCGATGCACTGGATCTCACCTCGCGCCAGGGCAGGCTTGAAGATATTGGAAGCATCGAGCGAGCCAGAAGCACCCCCGGCCCCTACGATAGTGTGCAACTCGTCGATGAAAAGGATGACGTCAGGAGATTTCTCCAGCTCAGCCATCACAGCCTTCATCCGCTCTTCGAACTGGCCGCGGTATTTGGTACCAGCCACCAGTGATGCGATGTCGAGGGTTACGACGCGCTTGTTGTAAAGCACACGGCTCACTTTACGCTGAATGATACGCAGCGCCAAGCCTTCCGCAATAGCCGTTTTGCCGACCCCAGGCTCGCCAATAAGCACAGGATTGTTCTTCTTGCGGCGGCTGAGAATCTGAGCAACGCGCTCAATCTCTTTTTCGCGGCCCACGATGGGATCGAGCTTATTGTCTTCCGCGGCTTTGGTCAAGTCGCGGCCAAAGTTGTCGAGAACGGGGGTCTTAGACTTCGAAGTCTTACGGGGTCGATCTCCAGGTGTACTAATTTCAGATGATTCGGGGGGTTCACTCGATACGGACATACGAGGTGACTGAGACTCTTCTTTTTGCTCCAGCTCTGAGCGCACCACATCGTAGGTGACCCCAAAGCGGGAGAGAATTTGCGCAGCAACGTTATTTTCTTCTCGGAGGATGGATAGCAATAGATGCTCTGTACCGATGACCGAGCTTTTCAGCAATTTTGCCTCCAAGCGAGTGATCTTGAGCACTTTCTCAGCTTGTCGGGTAAGGGGAAGGTTGGTCAAATTGATGGTGGTAACTGTCCCTCGCACAGCATTTTCGATGGCGCGCTTGAGCTGGGATAGGTCTACGCCCAGGTTTACCAAAATCTTAATAGCCAGGCCTTCTCCTTCGCGGATCAATCCCAGCAGCAGATGCTCCGGGCCGATGTAATCATGACCCAGCCGGATGGCCTCTTCCCTGCTGTAGGAAATGACGTCTTTTACGCGGTCGGAAAAGTTGGATTCTCCATTCATAGGTTATTCCTCTGATTGAACCGCCAATTTTCGCGTGTTCCTTTGATCGGAAAAGAAAAAGGCTTGGATACCTCTACAAAATAATCAGGATGAAGGTTCATCCTAAGGGCACCCAAACATTTACTGTTCTTACTCTCTCAGCCACTACCGCTTGGCGATAATCGCGTTGTATGCACGGCAAGACGTTTCTGAGGAAAGCATATTTTATAAAAAGGCGAAAGTCGGCGGCCAAAATAGATATCGATTTGCATAAATGCTTGTGCTGTAACCATGCCATTGCTTACTCTGCTGACAGGTTGACATCTTTCCCCTCTCAAACGCATGTGAGGGTCAAGTGTTTCAGCGCGCCACCTGTCAGCTTGCCAGTTGCAAGTAGATCGCCGCACCAGCGGCAACCAATACCAGATTCAGGATCGCCAACGGGAGCAGTCGCTTCCAGCCAAGATCCATCAACTGATTGTATTTGAAGCGAGGCAGGGTCCATCGGATCCACATAAAGATAAAAGAAATCGTGAACATTTTCACGCTAAACCAGCCTAGCCCCCACAATACCTGCCAGACCGATGCCCACTCAGCGAAGCCTAAGGTCTCTTCGAAGGGCCCGATATAGCCCCCCAGCCATAGCGTGGTAATGATCGCAGGCGGAATCACCAGGTGGAGAAATTCTACCACCATAAAGCTCCCAAACTTCAGCGAGCTATACTCGGTATGAAAGCCTCCCACCAGTTCTTGCTCGGCTTCGATCAGGTCAAAAGGCGTACGACCCGCTTCGGCCAGGATACATACAAAGAAGATGATGAAGCCCAAGGGGTTGATGATCGCATTGGGCAAGCCACGCTGAGCCTCCACGATGCTGATGATGCTCATAAAATCGCTGCCCTCCGGCATCTGGACGTTGGTCAGCAGGATGATGCTCACGACCGCCAAGCCCATGGGCAACTCATAGCTCACCATTTGGGCCGAGGCTCGCAAGCCC
>CAYVAP010000066.1:0-12474 GCA_964449365.1 uncultured Bacteroidia bacterium | reverse complement strand
CAGCCCCCCACATATTGGCTCACTCAGTGGCCGCGCAAGCGGCTAAAATTACTTTCAACTCCCAACTCCCAACTCCCAACCTCCTCTTTTTGAACCCTTTTTTCCAATATCGCCTGGGTGGTGAACGTATCTATCGGCTGCCGCTGCTGATCGCCTACGTAGCGGTCTGCTGCCTGCTCGCCTTCGTGCTGAGCAAGCTGGGCATGTTAGTAGGAGGGGCATTGATCGGTATTCCTTTCGTGGTAGCCTACCTGGTGTGGGTGTTCCAAGCGCCGGGGATAGCGCTGGTGAGCATGTTTTATCTGAGCTTTTTTGCGACAGGTATCACTCGCTATGTGCCTGCCCCCCTGGGCTTGGGGATCGATGGACTACTCACCCTGGGGTGGGTAGCGCTGATTTTTCGGCATTTCAATCGTACCGATTGGACCCCCATGCAGCATGACTTTAAC
This sequence comes from uncultured Bacteroidia bacterium, assembly GCA_964449365.1. Classification (GTDB taxonomy): domain Bacteria; phylum Bacteroidota; class Bacteroidia; order J057; family J057; genus CAYVAP01. Next base: position 12,025 of record CAYVAP010000066.1, on the reverse strand, counting down.
CTGTTGGCTCTTGTTTGGTTCGCCTGGTTGGTGATCGAGCTGTTCAATCCTGAGGCGCTGAGTAAGGCGGCCTGGTTTTATGCCATGCGCAGCATGGGCTTTTATCAACTGCTGACCTTTGGGCTGGTGTTCATGCTTTGGCGGAAGCCTAAGTACCTCGATCGGGTGCTCTACATCATCTTTGCCATCTCGATTTTGGGAGCCTTTTGGGGGCTCAAGCAAAAAAGTATCGGCTTGGATGCGGCGGAGCATCGCTGGCTCTTTGTGGCCGGCAACGCCGAGACCCACGTGCTTTTTGGGGTGCTGCGGGTGTTTTCGTTTTACTCTGACGCCGGGCAGTTTGGGGCCTCGCAGGCCATGGTCTGTCTGATCGCGGGAATCATGTTTCTGGGACCATTTTCCCTGAAAAAGCGCCTGTTTTTCGGCTTCACGGCCCTGATGACCTTGATTGGCTTTGGCATTTCGGGCACCCGTGGAGCTCTGGCCGTACCGGGAGCAGGCGCGATCCTGTACCTGTTTTTGACCAAAAACTTCAAGCTGCTCATCCTGGGACTGGTGGCCATGGCTACGATCTACTACATTTTGCGTTTCACCTTCATCCTGCAAGGGGTACCACAGGTGCGGCGCATGCGTACCGGGCTGGACCCTGACAATCCCTCTCTCAACGTGCGCTTTCGCAATCAGGTGGCCTTTCGCGGCTATCTGGAAAGTCGACCCATGGGCGGAGGGGTCGGTTCGGCGGGCTTTTGGGGCCATCGTTTTAGCCCCGGCACCTTTCTAGCCGAGACGGCGACCGATAGCTGGTACGTGAAAATCTGGGCCGAAACGGGCATTATCGGCCTTTGTCTGCACGTGGGCATGCTCGGCTACATGCTCGGGCGTGGCTGCTTCATCATTTGGCACATCCGCGATTCGCGCCTGCGCACCAAGTTGCAGGCCCTGATATCGGCTTACTTTGGTATCGTGGTGGCCAGCTTTGGCAATCAGGTCTTTGGGCAGGTGCCTACTGGCTCCATCATTTTCGTGTCCCTGCCCCTGGTGGCCATGGGGCTCTTGTTCGATGAACAAATCAAAAGCCAGCCGTCAGATCGGACGCTGGCCACCAAAAAGCAGTTGCCCACTCAACCTAAACCACACGCGCTACCTCCGTCCTCCTCGTCGCGTGCGTAGGAGGGAACCATCTGATTTCTTCAACATCTATCCTTATGTCCTTCGGTCAACATCAAACTATCACCTCAGCGCGGATGTCGCGCTACCCTCGACTTGCCAAGCTGGTGGCCAAGGTTTTTGGCTATACCAACGTGGGCAACTTCGCTCGATCGCTGGCCTTCCGACGGGCGGTAGGTCAACTTCCGCTCGACCAGATGAGCCAGGTCCTGGATCTGGGCTGTGGCTACGGGGAATATGCGGTGATGATGGCGCGCATGATGCCCCAAGCCAAGGTAACCGGCCTGGAACTGCATCAGAATAAAACTGACTTGTTGCGCGGCATTGCTGCCCGGGAGCAACTGACCAACCTCGCGCCGCACCTCGGCACCATCGATACCTTGCCTGAGTCGGCTCGCTTTGACCTGATCTACTCGGTCGACGTCTTCGAGCACATCCTGGCGCCGGAGATGCCTTTTGCCCTGGCCTACGAGCGCCTCAAGCCGGGTGGGTATCTGCTGGTGAAAATGCCCAGCGAGACCCAACGCATCATCGCGCCCGAGAGCTGGTTTGGCGACCACAAGGTGTGGCTGGACGAAGAGCACATCGGGCAGGTGTACGAGCTGGATGATCTCAAAGCGCGCTTTGAGCGGGAGGGCTACGAGGTGGTGTATGCGGCCTATTCCGATGGGTGGCTGGCCCGCCTGGGTTGGGAACTGAGCCACTTTGGCCACAAAATCGGGGCCGTCGCCCAACTGGCGGTGCTGCCTCTCTCCAAGCTATTGGTGCGCCTCGATCACATGCAGAGCGGTCGGTCAAAGGGCAATGCCATCCAGGTGATTGGACGCAAGGCAAATGCGTGATTCGAAGTTCGCCATTCGAAATTCCGGGTGGCTAATTCCAAATTTTGAATTTCCAATGAATCATATGCCAGCTTCATCCATCACTTCTCGCCGATCTTCCTCATCTGCCGCCCCGGCGGTGGCCTGGCCGCGCGTCACCATCGTCTCCGTCAATTACCGACAGCCAACCCTGACGGGGCTGATGTTGCTGTCCTTGCGGCAATGCCGCTATCCCGATCTCGAAATCATCGTGGTCGACAACGGGAGCGGTGCGCAGGGGGTGCAGCACCTGGAGACGGAATTTCCAGAGGCAAAATTCATCTACAGCGCCGAAAATCTCGGCTTTGCTGGGGGTAACAACCTCGGCTTTCCGCACGCTACGGGCGAGTACGTTCTTTTGCTCAACAATGACACCGAGGTGCCGCCTGATTTCCTCCAGCCCATGGTGGCCATGATGGAAAGCGATCGTCGTATTGGCGTGGTGAGCCCCAAGCTGTTCTTTTTCGATCACCCCCACACCCTGCAGTATGCGGGTACCACCGGCATCCATCCCATCACCTCACGTGGTCGCAAGTTTGGGGCGGGGGAAATCGATCAGGGGCAGCACGATCAGCCCCGCGAAACGGGCTATGCCAACGGAGCCTGCATGCTGATCCGTCGCAACCTGCTGGAGCAACTCAGCTACTTGCGTGAGGACTACTTCCTCTACTACGAGGAGCACGACCTCACTGAGCGGGTGCGACAGGCGGGTTTTCGCATTATGTTTCAGCCCGAAAGCCACATCTATCACAAAGTTTCGGCTTCTACTGGGGCGCTGAGCCCGCTCAAGGCTTTTTACCTGCATCGCAATCGGCTGGTGTTCATTCAGCGCACCCAGCGTGGCCCCACCAAGTGGCTGGCTGTGCTGTACTATCTGCTGATTGCCACGCCCAAGGCCTGGCTGAGTTTCATCCGCGATCCGGAGCGGCGCAAGGCCATTTTGCTGGCGACTTGGCGCGGTTTGAGGGGGGATATGAGGCGGTGGTGAGTGGTCAGTGATCAGTGATCAGTGGTCAATGAACAATGGTCAATGGTCAGTGATCAGTGATCGGATGCCGTTGATCACCCCCGATCACCCGAGATCACCCCGGATCACCCCGATCACCCCGAGATCACCCCGATCACCCGAGATCACCCCGATCACCCCCGATCCTCTTGCACAATTAACCAATCAATAATCCATACTCATGGTCAGAGTTCTTCAAAGCATCCGACAGGGAAAAATCGGCGGTGGCGAGCGCCACGTGCTGGATCTGGTGCGCGGCCTGGATCGGCAGCAGTTCGAGCCAGTGGTGCTGAGCTTTAGCGATGGCCCCATGGTCGAGGAGTTGCGGTCCCAAGGCGTACCGACTTTCGTCATTCCGACGCGTTTTCCTTTCAATCCGCTGGTGGTACGCCGGGTGCGTCAACTGATAGAGCGCGAGGGCATCCAATTGGTACACGCCCACGGCAGCCGCGCCGCTTCCAATCTCTACCAGGCGGCGACAAAACTGAACGTTCCTATGCTATACACCGTGCATGGCTGGTCTTTTCATCCCAGCCTGATGCCTTGGATGTTCAAGCTGCGCCATCAGGCCGAGGGGTTCCTGACTGATACGGTAGATCTGACCATCAATGTCTCGCTGGCCAATCAGCGGGAGGGTCGGCAGTTTTTCCCGCTTCAGCGCTCTGAGATCGTCTACTACGGCGTAGACACCGAGCGCTTTGATCCAGACCTGTCTTACCCCGATTTGCGCCAGGAATTAAGCATTCCTGAGGACCGCACCCTGGTGGGCTTCGTGGCGCGCATGACCGTACAAAAAGACCCGCTCAGCCTGGTGGAGGCCATTCGCCTAGTGGTAAAGCAAACGCAAAACGTACACTTTCTCCTGGTAGGGGATGGCGAGTTGCGCTTCGATGCCGAATCCAAGGTCAAAGAGTATGGCCTGGCAGAATGGGTAACCTTCACGGGCTTTCGTCAAGATGTGCCCACCGTGCTGGCCAACTTGGACGTATACGTGCTGCCGTCGCTCTGGGAAGGGCTTTCCATCGCCATGCTCGAAGCCCTGAGCATGGGCAAGACGGTGCTGGCCTCCTCGGTGGATGGCAACGTGGAGGCGGTGAGCCACGAGCAAAATGGCCTGCTCATTGCGCCGCAGGATCCCGAAACCCTGGCTCAGGCCATCTTGCGGGTACACGCTGATCCCGATTGGGCGGCTCGATTGGGACAAGCAGCCCGCCAGACGGTGCTGGAGCGTTTCAGCTTACCAGTCATGGTGAAAAACACCGAGGCAGTGTACCGGCAGCTTCTGGCCCAGCAGGTTGGCGTGTCCCCTCATTAATCATTGACCAGGCAATACGCCCCCTCCTTCGGGGATCGCTCATGTTGTTCGAGTATCAACCACGCATCATTTCTCCTATGCAAACTTATCAACCTGCCACCCCGTGGTGGCATCCGATCAAGCAAGCGGTGCTGGGCCCGATCCTGTACTTAGCCGGGCTGTACTTCACTCACGTGCAACGGCGCTACCGGGTAGGCTCCCTGGCCTTCGACGTGCCGCGCGAGCTGACGGATGTCTCTTTCCGGGGTTGGTTTCCCCTGGGTCGCTACGAGCGCGAGGAGCGCCGCTACCTGGCCCGATACCTCCACCCCAACGCGACCGTGCTGGAATTGGGCGCTTGCCTGGGGGTGGTATCTGGCCTGACCAATAGCCTGCTCAAGCACCCAGAACGGCATGTGGTGGTGGAGGCCAACCCGGCCCTGGTGCCCTGGATCGAGCACAACCGCGCGGCCAATAGCAGCCGCTACCAGATCGAGCAGGGTATGATCTCAGCCCAGGCAGACAACACCTTCTTTATCGATGACGTGATCGTGCTGGGCAGTACCAAGCGTAGCCAGGGCCGCCCCGTCAACGTACCGGGCTTGTCTATCGCAGGCCTGGAGGCCAAGCACGGCCTCCGCTTCGACACCCTGGTCATGGACATCGAAGGCGGAGAGCTGGACTTTTTCACCGCTCACCAAGGGCAGCTTGGCCAGTTTCGACAAATTTTCATGGAGGTGCACCCTTTTGGTGGCATGCTCACTCCGCAGGAGGTACAGCGCTGCGAAGACCTGCTGCGCGCGGCGGGCCTCAGCTTCAGCTTGCGCGATGGCCATTTTCAGATTTGGGAGAAAGTCGTTAACCCCGTACTGACATGATGTTTTTTACCTGGATCGGCTGGCTGCTCTGGCTCCCCGTGGGAATCACTGGGCTGTATTTGCTGATATTTGCGCTGGCTTCCTTTCTTCCGGCACCGCGCTGCGACGGCGCTCAGGCTCCGCCGACCGTCAAGCGCGACGCACAGGTCGCCCTGCTAGTACCGGCTTACCGCGAAGATGCGGTGATCATCGACACGGCTCGCCGCCTGATGGCTATGGATTATCCACAGGCAAATTGGGATCTGGTCATCATCGGCGATCATCTACAACCCGCCACGGTGGCACAGTTGCGCAGCATGCCACTGCGGCTGGTCGATCTGGCCCTTATCGACAGCACCAAAGCCAAGGCCCTCAATGCGGCCCTGGCCGAACTGGGCGACGACTACGACCTGGCCGTGGTGCTGGACGCCGATAATGTGGTAGACCCAGACTTTTTGCGCGACCTGAACGCGGCCTGGCAGCAGGGCGTACGGGCCATGCAGGCCCGGCGGGTGGCCAAAAATGAGCAGACGCCCACGGCGCTGCTCGACGCCATCAGTGAGGAAGTCAACAACCGTATTTTTTGTCAGGCGCACCGCAACCTGGGGCTCTCCTCCCGGCTGATCGGCTCGGGCATGGCCTTCGATTATGCACTTTTCAAACGGCTCATGTCGGAAAATCAGGCCGTGGGGGGCTTCGACAAAGAATTGGAACTGACCCTGATGGGCTCGGGCGAGGTGATCGAATACCTGCCTGATACCTGGGTCTACGACGAAAAGGTAAGCCAATCGGCGCACTTCAAGCGGCAGCGCCTGCGCTGGATCGCGGCGCAGTACCACTACTTGGGGCGTTACTGGCGACCGGCTTGGCGTCGACTGCTGCGGGGCGAGCAGATGAGCTTCGTCGACAAGACTTTTCAGCATATGCTGTTGCCGCGCTTGCTGCTGCTGGGCGGGGCAGGCTTGGGCGCGTTGCTTGCTTTGCCTCTGGCTGGTCCGGCGTTGCAATGGGCCTGGGCAATGGCGTTCGTTTGGGTAGGGCTAGCTTATGTCCTGGCTACGCCCCGGCGTTTTTATCGCTGGTCGACCCTCGGGGCGCTGCTTCGCCTGCCGGGCATCATCCTGCACATGGTGTGGGAGCTGCGCGGGATGGGTCAGGCCAATCAATCCTTCATTCACACCCCCCACGGACAGAGCGAGTCTAAGTAACGCTCTGAATCAACGCAATCGCGACGCTATGAAACATCTCATTTTCAACGAACTGGACAAGCAGGCTGCGCTGCTGGGCTTATCGCCTTCGCATTGGCGGGTGCGCCTGGCCTTGCTGATGCGTCTGGTAGAATTGGGCCTTAACTACCTGCTGACTCGCTGGCGCTTGCGCAAGGCCACGAGCCTGGGCAAGATCGTCTTCACCAACGGGAGCCCCAAAATCATCAACCGGGGCGAGCTGCGCATTGGCCATGTGACCCGCATCTGGTCCAACGTCAATCAGGTGCGCCTGGCTGTGGGGCGCGGAGCCACTCTGCACATCGGTGACAACTGTCGCCTCAATGGGCCTACCATCTCAGTCAGCAATCGGGTGATCATCGGCCACGGTTGCCGCATTGCGCCCCACGTGATCATCATGGACAGCGACTTTCACGACGTAACCGACCGCCTGGCCGAGGGCAAGGGCGGGGAGATCATCATCAAAGATGGTGCCTGGGTGGCCACCCGTGCCATGGTGCTCAAGGGCGTGACCATCGGCAAAAAAGCCGTCGTCGCGGCTGGATCGGTGGTCACCAAAGACGTGCCCGACTACGCCGTGGTGGGCGGGGTGCCCGCCAAGATCATTCGCTATCTGGAGCAGGAGCCGGTAGAAGAAGTAAGGGTATAAGGGCCTCAGGCACAGTATTGAACTGAGGTCGACTTCGGCAACTTGTTCGCTGATAGGCGGTATAAGGGCCTCAGGCACAGGGTTGCACCCCTTTTTAGATCAGTACTCAATGAAAATAGCCAGCAGGATGAGCCGCCCCAAGTAGCGATGTTCCCGTTCAAAACCCTAAAACTCAAAACCCCAAAACCCAAAACCCAAAACCCAAAACCCAAAACCCAAAACCCCATGGAACCCCAAGGCTTTCCTTACGAACCTACCCTGATCGCTTTTGCCATCGGCACACTAATCGGCATCTATCGGGGCATGCAAGCTCGGGTCAAGGAGAGACTGCTCTCCACCAAAGAGCGGATCGCTCAGGTGCGGGAAAGAGGATGCTCAGAGTCAAGCGGCACCGGAATGTCTGAGTAGGGTGATGAGTACCTCCATACTTAATCAAAGCATCATAGAGGCCATAAGAGGAATAGGGGCTTCGGTTTTGGCATATAATGCCTCGCCAGCCCCCCTGTTGGCATACTCAGGGGTTGCACTTGCGGGGCAACCCTACGGACTCACCTATATGAACGGTCAGGGGAATAAGGGTATAAGGTAGTCAGGCACAGCGTTTACCTGCCGTTCATATTGGCTCACTCAGTGGCCGCGCCAAGCGGCTACATTTACTTTTCATTTCGAACTTCTTTCACTCCCATCATTTACCATTGCGCATTCTCACCTATATGAACGGTCAGGGGAATAAGGGTATAAGGTAGTCAGGCACAGCGTTTACCTGCCGTTCATATTGGCTCACTCAGTGGCCGCGCCAAGCGGCTACATTTACTTTTCATTTCGAACTTCTTTCACTCCCATCATTTACCATTGCGCATTCTCCACCTCTGTAAATCGCTCAACACCCAATTGGGGGGTATCCAAACGCACACTCGGGCGTTGACTGCGGCCTTGGCGCAGCAGGGGATGGGCGTGAGCATTCTCACTGGGGTGGGATGGCGAGGCGAAGAGAATCTGCCCGATATCGAGGGCGTGGAGGTGATTCCGCTTAGGCATGTGCCCGGGCATCGCGTGCGCGGGTTTCGCCGCTCAGGCGATGATCTGGCTTTCAATCTTGCGGCCTTGAGATGGCTGCGTCGTGAGCAGCGGCAGTACGATCTCGTTCACGTGCAGGGTCGCAGTGGGCTTTTGCATGCTGCGTGTGGGCAGCATCGGCGACCGGTAGTGATGACTTTTCATGGTCTCACCCGCGAAGAGTATCGGTACGCCCGAGGGCCGCGATCTGCCTCTCAGGATCAGTGGGCCCATCAAGCGCTGATTCACCCCTTGGAGCATCGAGCGTACCGACGAGCGGCCCGGGTGATCACCGTCAGCCATTTTATGGCGGGCCAGTTGGAGGCGCATTTTGGGGCTCAACCTCAGGGGTTACGGGTGATCTCCAATGGAGTGTATATGGACCAGTGGGGCTGGGGAAGGCCGCAGGCCCAGACAGGGCAAACTGGTCGGAGGTGGATCACTTTTCTGGGACGCATCGAGGAAAACAAGGGGGTGCGATTTCTGCCCGAAGTGCTGGCCCAATTACCTGAGTCGCTCAGCTTGAGGATCATCGGCACAGGGAGATTGGAGCATTGGTTGCAGGGAGAACTGGCTCGCCGCGGCCTATGGGAGCGGGTGCAATGGGTGGGGCCCCTTCCCAACGAAGAAGTACCCGTCTGGTTGGCCCACTCGCTGGCCTTGGTGGTACCGTCCCTGTATGAGCCGCAGGGGCTGGTGGTGCTCGAAGCTTTTACCCAAGGGGTGCCCGTGATCGCCTCAGACGTCGGAGGGCTGCGCGAAATGGTGCGCAACGGCGAAAACGGCTGGCTGGTACCGCCTCGTGAGCCTCAGGCCATGGTGCAGCGCCTCATTGAGTTGGTGGAACGTCCCCAACAGGCTGACTTGCTGGGCCAGGCCGGGCAGCAGATGGTGCAGCAGCAATATCTCTGGACCGATATCGCCGCACAAACTCGGGCGCTGTACGAATCGATGCTTTGCCACCAGCCCAAGTCTCTATCACCTGTATGAAAGGGCCATAAAGGCAGGGGGGATGTCTCTCGCATTCTTCTTCTCAGTGGCCGCGCTAGTGCTTCGCATTCGAAATTCGTAATCAGGAATTCGTAATTGGAAGTGCTGCTGGTCAAGATTCTATGCGAATTTCGAATGGTTAATTACTTCATTCCGAAGGCGCTGGCGGCTAATTTTACTACGAATATCGAATCCAAAATGCTGAATCCCTCCCATGCGTAATCTCTATTCGCTGTTGTCTCAAGGTGCTGTATTTGGCTTTGCCTTTTTGATCTTTCTGGTGCTGGTGCGGCAGTTGGATGTGGCCACCTTTGGCACCTGGGTGCTGTACCAGACGGTGATGACCTTCGCCGAAATGGCACGCATGGGCTTCATCCAAAATGGACTGGTAAAGTTCCTGACCGATCATCCCGATGAACGAAAAGCCATCGTGGGGGCAGCCTGGCTGCTCAACCTCGGCTCAGGTCTGCTGCTGTGGCTGTTGCTCTGGGGGCTATCTTATCCATTGGCGGAGCTGTGGGAAGCGCCGCTGCTGACAGAGCTGACTTTTGCTTACGGCTTGGTGGCGCTTACCTGGGGCGGGTTTCGCTTCGTTGAGTATCTACTGGTGGCCGATCGCGATTTTCGCATGGTCTTCTTTGGCCATATGGTCAATGGCAGTCTATACGCGGGCTCGGTACTGGCCTTGGCCTTGAGCGGCAGGTTGGATACGCCCGTGCAGGTGCTTTTCTGCCAAAGTGTAGCCGCCTTGCTGGCGTTAGGGGGGCTGATGCTGGTTAGAAGCGCCCTGCTACGCATGAGTCGCCCCCGCCGGCACTGGCTGGTCAAGCTGGCCCAATACGGTCGCTACACCATGGGCAGCAGCCTTGGTTCCGTACTGATGCAGCGCCTCGACGTGCTCATGCTGGGCTACTTCCTCGGTCCGGCCTCGGTGGCGCTGTACAACATCGGCACCAAGCTCACCAACTACCTCGAAATTCCCCTGCGGGCGGTTACGCTGGTGATTTTTCCGCAGTTGAGCAAAGTGTTTGGGGAGCAAGGCTCCGAAGCGTTTGCCCGCTTATGGGAGCGATCGGTCAGTCAGTTGCTGGCCATGGTGCTGCCGCCTTGTATCGTACTCTGGCTACTGGCCAGCCCCGCCATCGAGTGGATGGCGGGCGAGGGGTATACTGAGGCCGCCCCGGTGTTGCAGATCTTTTTGCTGGTGGCGCTGCTCAAGCCTTGGGGCCGCTTGGCGGGCGTTTCCCTCGACGCCATCGGCGATCCCCGCGCCAACTTTCGCCTGGTGTGGCTCAGCCTCGTCCTCAACGGCGGCTGGAACGCCCTCTTCATCCCCTGGCTCGGGGTCATCGGGGCCGCCTGGGCTACCGTCATCTCCATGGCGGTAACCACTGCCGTGGGAGTATGGACTCTGTGCAGGCAAACGCCCTTGCAGATCGGCCGCCCGGTGAGGGCCTTGCCGCAAGTGTATCGGAGAGGGTGGCAGAACGTGAGGGCCAAGTTGGTACATAGGAAATTAGCGGTGGTGCCCGAACGAGAGCCAGGGCGGGATGGGTGATCTGCATGAGAAGGCGACAGGGGGCGCTTGCTTTCTTTTGAAAGGAGGCCGGGCTCCCCTATTTTTGTGGCTCCTCTTCGCTTGAGGTAGCAAAGCAGAAAAGTGGTGAACCATCAAATCAGCATACTAGGATGTGGCTGGCTGGGATCAGCTCTGGCCCTCAAACTGTCTGCACAAGGATACAGGGTGTACGGCTCGACCAGGTCTCAGCCACCTGGCAGAGCCCTGCCCGGCATCACGCATTTCGTGATCGACACCCATGCTAGCGGAGAAGATTACGCCGCCTTTCTGGAATCCGATGTGCTGGTGATCGCCATTCCGTCGAAGGAGGTGTCTGCTTTTCAGCGGCTCGTTAGCCAGATCGAGGCTTCGTCGCTTCGCAAAGTGATTTTTATTAGCTCTACCTCGGTGTATCCGCTCACCAACGGAATCGTCACCGAGGAAACCGCCCTCAAGTCCTCGCCCCTGGCGGAGATCGAGCAGTTGTTCATTGGCAGTCCTGTGATCGACGCGACCATCCTGAGGTTTGGGGGCCTATTTGGGTATGACCGTCAGCCGGGACATTTTTTCCGGCCCGGTAGAACGATTACCAGCCCCGAAGGCTACGTGAACATGATTCACCAGGACGACTGCATCCGCATCATTGAGGCCATCATCCGGCAAGATCGCTGGGGCCAGGTGCTCAACGCCTGCGCTGACGATCATCCCACCCGGCGGGCTTTTTATACCCAAGAGGCGGCCAAGGTAGGGAGGACCGACCTGAGCTTCGAGGAAGCATCTGAGAATCAGTACAAGATCGTGTCGAGCGAAAAGTTGAAAAGATGCCTCGGGTATGAGTTTGTCTATGCCAACTTGATGGATGATGAATGATGAATGGCCTGGATAAGGCAGCCCTGGCGTCGGTTGGTCAGAAGCGATTGGAAGCAAAACTTCTGGCCCTTCTCGCGGCCATTATCTCCTCTCCCTTCCTCTCCTGCCCAGCCACAACTTGTCGTAAAGGGGAGCGAGGCACTGAGAAGAAACCGCCTGCTCGGCGTTTCTTTACCCGCTGCACGTCAAACACACGCGCCATGAGCAAGATCTGCGCGATTCATCAGGAAAAAAGGCCGACACGCTCTAGGCATTAATTTCAATCCGGAAAATGTGCCTCCTAGCGTTTCCGAGAGCTATTTTGAATGATGCTTATACCTTACTCAAACTAAGGTTTGCCGTTCATGCCAGGCAAATAGCCCTGATTGGCTCCGCGCAGCTTGGATAACTCTTAACTTTCAACCTTCAACTTTGAGCTATGAACCGCGAAACGAAGGTCTAGTGCTTTGTCAAGTTGAAAATGATGGGTAAGCGGTCGCAGATTTTTTCGCA
>CAYVAP010000065.1:0-12497 GCA_964449365.1 uncultured Bacteroidia bacterium | reverse complement strand
TTAGCTGGAATTCCATCCTGCGTCACGGTAGCGATTGCCCCCTGCCCAGAAAAACCCTTTCTTTGCTCACCTATATGAACGGTCAGGGGTATAAGAGTGTAAGGGAATAAGGTGCTCAGGTACAGCATTTATACTTCAAAGTAGTTGAATGGTAGAGTTGTTGATTTATTGAATGGTCTTATTATCAATAAGTTATAGTGTCTTTCAATTCTATAATCCTTACGCCACGTAGTATACTTTCCGTTCCTCTTGGCTCACTCAGTGGCCGCCCAAGCGGCTATATTTGCTTTCAATGGCGAATTACGAATCACGAATCACGAATTGCGAATCACGAATGCGAAGCACTAAGGGTATAAGGTGGTCAGGCACAGCATGTACCTATCCTTCACCACCCCATCCAGCCGATGAAAAACTGCTTGGGGGACTTGCTGCGCGCGTAGAGCCACCACATGCGGTCGGTGGTTTGGGCGCAGCGACGAGGCTGCAGGTAGAGGTGCGTCGAGTGGTTGTCAAAGAGGGGCCAACTACGGGGCTGACTTTGGCCGTCCCAGCGCCAGTGGATGAGGGAGGTTTCGTCCACGTCGAATTTGCCATTGTGCTTACGGGCGCTCAGCGGTTTGCCCAACTCGTCGGGGTACTCATTGAAGGCCAGATGTAGGGTATGGCCTTGCAGGGCGGCGGTGTAGCTGAGGTCCTGATCGGGGACCTGATGCGGTAGCCATCCGCTGTGTGGTAGATGGTGTATGGGAGTTTTGCTTAGGCCCTGCCTGGGCAAAAACTCGATGCCCTGAAGACGTGGCTCGGCGTCGATGGCCATCACTAGGATACCCTGGTACGCAAAGCGTTTGACCTTCTCCCTGAGCGGGGGAAACAACCGTGGCCGGACCATTTGGACCTTGCTTCGCTGATCAGGATTATTGTCGATCGCATCCCCGAGGCGTTGTTCGGCCACGAGAAACCATCCCCCCTCGGGTCGCGGTAGCCAATGGGTAGGATGATAGGCAAAAGGCTGAAGGTCGAGACTATAGCGAGGGTCGGTGGTCATGCGGGGGGGCCAATCGGCTATCGGTAAAAAGACCGGCGGTGCGAGGGTGCCCGCGTGAGCCGATAGGTCGGCCCAAAAAATGCCTGCGTGTGGGGAGGTGGAGGCGGAGCCGTAAAAACCCGCCATCGACCATCGACCAGGCTGCGGCTGAGTCAGGTGAACGCTTTGTAGATGGCGGCCCTCGGCCGCGAGGGTCCAGGTACGCTCTTGGCCCGCCAGGGAAAGCCATTTGCCCTCGACCTTGCCCGCTGCGGCATGATGCTGATACAGCCAGAGAGAGCCACTGTCGCACACCGCAAAATCATCGGGCGTTTGCAGGGGGTCATCTTGGCCAGCGTGAATGTGGTGGCGCTTGAGCACGTTTAGGCCCGTGTCGACCACGATGGCTACCATGCTGTGGCCTTTGATGCGGGGATTGGGATACGCCGCAGTGAGCAAGGCAAAGCGCTCGCGATCAGGCGAGAGGCGCAGCGCAAAGACATGGGGCGAGCCGACGTACTCGCCTAGCTTGGCATTACCAGTTTCCAGGCGTTTCCAGTTGCCTATGGGCATCAATTCGGGCAATTGGTACCCCAGGGCATTGATCTGGTAAGCGGTACTTTTGCCACGACTGGTAGCGGCAAAGAGCACCAAACGATCGGCTAGCAAGGCGCTAAACAAATAGGTACCCTCACTTCGACCGACCTTCAGGTCTGGATTCAGGGTGTTGAGGATTTGTCCCTGCGCATCGATTTGCAAGATGTGAACCCCTGATTCACCAGCGAGGGCGAGGTAGGTCAGGTGGTCATGCGTCCCCAGCCAGGCTTCGAGCTGGGCACTGCGATCGCCCATGGGTTTGATTTGAGGAGCCGACCAGGCGATTTCTTGGCCCCTGGCATCCCATCCTCCGCTAAGGCAGAGCAACCAGAGCAAGCAAGCGATTCGAGCAGCCATGATACAAACAGATTGGTGGTGAGAAAGGCTGATAGTAAGAACGTCTACTCGCCGAACCAACTACCCACACCTTGGGAAGGGCAAGATGGCAAGGCTGCGTTAGCTGACGATCAACTAAGTAATGCTCAAAAAATAAATTCCGCTTTTGACTTGATCTCTTGCACACATCCTGCGTCATGACTCAACCGTGGGGCCCTTGATCCCACGCTTTCGCGGTTTGGCCCGCCAAACTCAGTTTTTATTGAGCTTGGGATCTTTAATCCCAGCCTCTCATGGTCTGCGCACAAGATCTCGGCGCAAAATCAGGAGGTTATTTTTCTCGCGTTTCTAAGATCAGTTTTTTTGCCGAGGCGCTGAAATATTTTTTCAATTGCAAGATCTGTCAGGCTGCACACTAGCTACATCTTAGACAAAGATTTGAAATTCAGGGCGATTGGGACAGTTTTTACACATTTGTCCTTTTTTGAGGTATTTTTTACAGCACTTGGATTTGATCTTGAGGCCTGCGGGAGCTACTACGTGCACTGGTATCGGCTCAAACGTTGGCATGTCAGCATAAGCGGCTGAAGCAAAGGCTTTCTTGGCTGCTTTTTTTCGTCTTTTTTTGGCTTGCTTGGCTTTTTTCTTGGCGTCGTGGCCCATGTCGTTGGTGGATTCGGGTTCTGGTAGTAGGTACGAGTCCGTGGCCTGCGCGTTGACGAGAGGAAAAAAGCGAGTGAATGTAATGCTCACCTGTTATTTGTGCTTGGGCTGAAAACGCGGCGACGTTAATTGAGAAATGGGATGCTTACGGGTGAGTAGCATGTTATCCTTCAAAGTGGTTGAATGGTAGAGTGGTTGATTTGTTGAATGGCCTTATTATCAATAAGTTACAGTGTCTTGCAACTCTACAATCCTTACGCCACGTAGTATAAAAAGAGACCGGGGCTGATCCCTTCAGTCGATCAGAAACCAAAAATCATGTCATTTTCTACCTCGATGGGGCAGTCGGTTCAAGTTCCCAAGGCCCTGACTCTTCTGACCGAGTCTTCCTGGCCCTATTGCTTGCTGGGAGAAAAGGGGCATTTGTACTGGGCCAATGCTGCCTTTTGGCAGTTTTGCCATCAGTTGTGGCCTCACGGTGAGCTACCCTCAGAGGTCGAGCTAGCGGCGCTGAGCTTCACTGGGGATGCCGCCTCGCAGCAACGCTGGCAGCAAAACCTGGCTGCTGGTAAGCCTTTTGAGCAAAAGATCGGGCTAAAACTGAGCCGCTCTGACGCCCCAACCCAGTGCTTATGGGTAGAGGCAGATCCGATTTTGGCAGGGGGGCTTGCCTCGATGCCCAAGCCTGGCTATCTCTTGCGGTGTAAGGAGAAGCCGCAAACTGATGATCATGCGCCGCATGCTGCTAGGCAGGTCGAGGCTGCTTTGCGAGATACCGAGGCCATTTTGCGTACCGCAGGAGAAATGGCCAACCTCGGAGGCTGGGCCTATGACGTAGCGACCGCGCGGATGCTCTGGACCGATTACGCCTACCTGCTCTGCGAATGGGACCCTGAAACCAAAGCGCCTAACCTAGAGCGCTTCATTGCCTTGGTGCAGGGAGAAAGCCGCCAACAGTTGATCGAGGTGCTGAAGCTGGCCCTGACCCAGGGGAAACCCTATGACCTGGAGTTGGCGTTTCTTTCCCCCCAGGGCAGCCTGCGCATCATACGGATGATGTGTCAGCCCCTGATCGAAGGAGGGGAAGTGCTGCGCTTGATCGGTGGGATGCAGGATATTACCGAGCAAAAAGCCACCCAGCGCGCCCTGTACAAGCAAGCCGACCTGCTCAACCAGACCCAGCGCATTGCGAAGCTAGGCGGCTGGGAACTCGATGTGGGCACGGGCCTCACCACTTGGACGGAGGAGGTGTATCGCATCGATGAGGTCGAGCCGAGCTTCGATCACAACCTACCCAATGGCCTCGACTTTTATCCCGATGAAGAAAAACCTCGTATTCAGCGCGCCATCGAAGAGGCATGCTCGGAGCAAAAGGCGTTTGACCTCGAATGTCGCTTCATCACAGCGAAGGGAAATCATCGCTGGGTACGGGTGCTAGGATCACCCTTGGTCAAAGCAGGACAAGTGGTGCAAATCAATGGCTTTTTTCAGGATATCACCGCACCGAAAGAAGCAGAGTTGGCCTTGCGCGAGCGCGAAGAGCGCCTGCACCGAATCACCCACAATGTGCCCGGTGTCATCTATGAATTTCAGATCGACGCCAATGGGAAGCAGACCTTTCCTTTCCTAAGCGAAGGCATCGCAGAGATTTTTCCGGGCCTTGAGCCTGAGCAGTTGCAGCAGGATGCCACCTTATCTTATGCCTCGATACACCCCGATGATGCCGCCCGCATCCAAGCCCAGGGAGAGCATTCGATGAAAAGGCTAGCCGACAACCACGTCGAGTTTCGGGTGATGCACGAAGGGGAAGTCTACTGGCGTCAATCCATCGCCAAGCCCGAGCGTCAGCCCGACGGCAGCACCATTTGGTACGGGCTGTTTCGCGACATTACCGCCGAAAAACGCACCCAAGAGGCCCTGAAGCGCACCACTGACCACCTTCAAAACGCCCAGCGCATGGCGCGCATCGGGAGCTACGAGGTCGACCTGACGCAGCGTATCATGCACCTCTCCGAGTCTTTTCGTGAGATCTTTGGCCTTTCCCCCATGGCCTACTATCCGCTCGATGAGTATCTGAGTATGATCCACCCTGAAGATCGGGCGCTAGCCATCAGCCTATATCAGGACGCTCAAAAAAATGGCTCCGACTTCAACCTGGAATACCGCCTCAACTGCCCCGATGGCAACCTGCGCCACGTCAATAGCTGGGGCTACTGCATATTGGACGATGAGGGCACCGTGATCGGGGTAGTAGGCACTAAGCAAGACATCACCGAGCGCAAGCAGGCCGAGATGGCCCTGGCTGAGAATGAAGAAAAGCTACGCCTGCTCACCGAAAACATGCGCGAAGCCTTCTGGCTGCGCAACGCCGACAACACGGAAGTAAAATACATCAGCCCTGCCTACGAGCAAGTCTGGGGCATGAGTAGCGAGCGCCTTTGTCAAGCGCCCAACTCATTCTTAGAAGCGATCCACCCCGAGGATCAGCCGATGGTGATAGAGGCCGCGACGGCCTATCCCGAGACCCTGGTCTACGACCTCGAACATCGCCTGCTACACCCTGACGGAACCGTGCGTTGGGTGTGGGTGCGCCAAACCCCCGTCTACGATGACGACGGAAGCGTCGTGGCCCATGCTGGCGTGGCTGCCGATATCACCGACCGCAAGCTATCCGAAGAGCGACTGCGCCTCTTCGAATCGGTGGTCGAGCACGGAAATGACGCCGTCGTGATCACCAGTACCGACCCGTTGCAAGGCGATCTCTCGGGGCCGCCCATCATCTACGCCAATGCGGCCTTCTGTCGCATGAGTGGCTACTCCCCGGCCGACATTCAAGGCCAAACTCCCGGTATCCTGCAAGGCCCCAACACCGATCCCAAAGAGCTGGCCCGCATCGCTACCGCTCTGCAAAACTGGGAAACGGTGGAAGCGGAACTGATCAATTATCACAAGGACGGCTCCGAATATTGGACCAGTGTCGTCATCTCTCCCATCTCCGATGGTAAAGGCGGCCACAGCCATTGGGTGTCTATTCAGCGCGATACCAGCCGACGCAAAAAAGAAGAGCTTGAGCTCATCGCCGCCAAAGAACAAGCGGAGCTGGCCTCTCAGGCCAAGTCGGAGTTTCTCTCCACCATGAGCCACGAGATTCGCACCCCCCTCAATGCCATCATCGGCATGACCGGGCTACTGGCCGAAACCGAGCTAGACGACGAGCAGCATTCCTTTCTGCGCACCATCCGACAAGGCGGCGAGAGCCTCCTCTCGGTCATCAATGACATCCTCGATTACTCCAAAATCGAAGCGGGCCAAATGGAGCTGGAAGTCGAGGCCTTTGACCTGCTCGACCCTATCGAGGACACCCTGGAGCTACTTGCCGACAAAGCCCACCGCAAGCACCTGGAGCTGCTCTATCACGCCCAAGAGCCGCTGTTCACCCAGGTGAAAGGCGACGTGACTCGACTGCGCCAGATCCTGGTCAACCTCGTAGGCAACGCCATCAAATTCACCGAGCAAGGAGAGGTCCTGGTTGAGGTCGAGCAAATCGCAGCTACCGAAGGCCGAGCCGTGGTACAGTTTTCGGTCAAAGACACGGGCATCGGCATTCCCGCTGACAAGATGGACCGCCTCTTCAAGTCTTTCTCTCAGGTCGATGCCTCTACCACCCGCCAATTTGGCGGTACCGGACTCGGGCTGGCCATTTCTCAAAAGCTGGTCGAGCTGCACGGAGGCCGCATCTGGGTAGAAAGTGAGCTGGGTAAAGGCTCCACCTTCTGCTTCACCCTGGCTGTCGAGCCCGATGCTCATGCGTCGCCTCTGGTGGCTCCACGGCTCTCCCTGCACGGCAAGCAAGTCTGGCTGGTAGATGACAATCAGACCAATCTCCTGATCCAGGAAAAGCTGTTGACCAAACAAGGAGCCAAGGTCTGCTGCTTCGAAGAGCCAGAGCAGTTTCAGACGCACTGGGCCCACAACCCCGCACCAGATGCGGTCATCTTGGACTTTCATATGCCCAGGCAAGATGGGGCCACCCTAGCCAAGTGGATTCGCACCCACGACGCCCACATTCCGCTGATGCTGCTCAGCTCCGGGCAGAGCGCCCAGCAGTTTCGGCCCTACTTTGACCTGGTCATCCAAAAACCCATGCGCAACCGAGAATATCTCGCGGCCGTAGAGCGACTGATCCACCGGGAAAACAGCCGTCAGCCGATTCATGAGGAAGCCAAGCCGGAAGAGGTCGACTTCTCTGAGTTCAAGATTTTGTTGGTGGAAGACAACAAGGTCAATCAGCGCGTGGCGCAGCGCATGCTGCACAAATTTGGAGCCAAGGTCGAAACCGCCAACAACGGCCAGGAAGCCGTAGACTTTGCCCGCCTGCGGCCCTTTGACCTGGTGCTGATGGACATGCAAATGCCCGTGATGGATGGTCTGGAAGCCACCAGCCTGATCCGTGGCCTGGACGATCACCCCCAACCCAAAATCCTGGCCATGACTGCCAATGCGTCGAAGGAAGACCGAGCGCGCTGTCTCGCCGTGGGGATGGATGATTTTATCGCCAAGCCCATCAAACTAGCAGAATTACGCAATCACCTGCGCCGCTGGCTGGTAGACCTGGCCGAATAACTCGCTCACCTGTGCGAACGGTCATGGGAATACGTTAGGCGATCGTCAGGCAGGGTAGGGGCTTGGCCCACGCTGCTTTAGCAGCTCGGCGCGAAGCATCAGGGTCTTCAACTATGAATAAGCAGCCGATCCGGCGGGAGAGCCGGATCGGCGCATCAGACTCAGCGCGTGGCGTTGAGGGTCACGCTCAGGATGCCCGTGCCACTTTGGCGGAAGGCGGCAAGTTCGTCGGGGCTGAGGTATTTGAGCAGCAGCTCATCGGGCAGGTGGTGGGGCGCTTGGCGCACCACGGCCACATCGGGAAAACCCGCCGCCCGGATCAGGTCGAGGTAGGCGGTTTTCTCTACGGCCCCAGCCACGCAGCCAGCGTATAGCTCAGCGGCCTCGCGCACGGCCGGGGGCAGTTCGCCCTCGACCACGATGTCGGAGATGCTAAAGTGCCCGCCGGGACGCAGCACGCGGTACACCTCGGCGTAGGCCTGCGCTTTGTCGGGTACCAGGTTCATCACGCAGTTGCTCACCACCACATCGACCGAAGCCTCGGGCAGCGGCAGGGCTTCGATTTCGCCCAAGATGAACTCCACGTTGGGGTAGCCCAGCTTTTGGCGGTTTTCCTCGGCTCGGGCCACCATGGCCTCGGTCATATCCACGCCGATCACGCGGCCTGCCTCGCCCACCACTTGGCGAGCCACAAAGACGTCATTACCCGCCCCTGCGCCGAGGTCTAGCACGGTCTGGCCGGGCGCCAGGCGAGCCACTTCGGTGGGCAGGCCGCAGCCCAAGCCATAATCGGCGTCGGCGACATAGCCGCCCAGGTGTTGATAATCGGAAGCAAAAGTACCCCCATTTTCCACGGTATGGGCCTCGGGGCTCTCCCCGCCACAGCAGCGCTGGGTCAGGGCTTGGGTGTAGGTTTCTTTGATCTTGTTTTTGATGGAATCGGACATAATAACTGCTTTTGATTGGTGTTGCCTCTGTGACGGAGGCAAAGCCCCAAAGACGCAAACTCACTTCAAAAAATGGGGCTAGGTTCAGCTTGACAACACGTCTCCACATCGGGTCTCGAAGTGATCGCGCAATTGTGCCCGCCCCCGCTGCACGCGGCTTTTGAGGGTAGAGTAGGGGAGGTCCAGCCGCCGGGCGGCCTCTTTTTGGGAGAGACCCATCAACTCGACCAGGGTGAGGGGTACCTGGTAGCGCTCGGGCAATTCGCCCAGCAAGCAGCGTAGGCAGTGCTCGGCGGCCTCGGGGTCGACAGCGGAAGGGGAGGCCTCGGCGCTGGGCAGTTCCGCGCGTAGCTGTTGCTCGCGCTGCGCTTGGCGGTAGTGATCGGCTACCGCATGGGCGGCCAAGCGAAAGAGCCAGGCGCGGGGGTTGCGCAGGGTAGGAATGCGCCCACAGTGGTCGTAGAGCTTGAGGCCCAGGTCGCTGATGAGGTCTTCCGCCAACCCAGGATCCTGGATCTGACGGACCACATAGCGGCGCAACTCTTCCCGGTGGGCCAGAAAGAGGGGAAAAACCAGTTGGCAAGCAGGGTGTGACATATTCGTTTTGGTTGAAGGCTTGGCCTAGGGAAAACAAAGGGGACCAGCTACCTGCTAGTACGGATCATTCGACATCCTGGGCTGAGCGAAGCCGAAGTATCTGGCCCCTACAACCCTCATACCCTCTTCATAGAGGTGCGCATTTTCGACCTGGCCCCACTTCCTCAATACGCCTTGGCAAAGAGCACCCGCTGCGCGCTGGGTTGGCCGCTGTATACACACAGGCCGTCTTCCGGCTCATTGTCCAAGGGGATGCAGCGAATGGTGGCCTTGGTGAGCGCTTGGATCTTCTCTTCCGTCTCGGTGCTGCCGTCCCAATGGGCTAGCAGAAAGCCTGGAATGTCATCAGCGATGGCCGCCTGAAACGCTTCCCAGCTATCTACCCGGCGGGTGTGTTGGGTGCGGAAGTCCATGGCCTTGTGGTACAAAGTCTCCTGGATGCCGTTGAGCAATGGCGTGATGAGGGTGGGCCAGTCGCTGGGTTGCTCGATTACCTCCTTGCTCTGGGTGTCGCGTCGGGCCAGCTCGATCTGGTTGTTTTGCAGGTCGCGGGGGCCGAGGGCCAGGCGCACGGGGATCCCTTTGAGCTCCCACTCGGCAAATTTCCAGCCGGGGCGCTTGGTATCGTCGTCGTCGAGTTTGACCCGGATGCCCGCCGCTTGCAGCGACCGGAAGATCTCCTCGCAGCGCTCCACCACGGCGGCTTTTTCTTCCTCCTTGCGATAAATCGGTACGATCACCACCTGGATAGGAGCCAGCACCGGCGGCAGCACCAGCCCGGCGTCGTCGGAGTGGGTCATAATCAGCGCCCCCATCAGGCGGGTCGAAACGCCCCAAGAGGTGGCCCAAACGTACTCTTCTTGGTTGTCCTGATTGGCAAATTTTACGTCGAAGGCTTTGGCGAAATTTTGCCCCAGAAAGTGGCTGGTACCAGCCTGCAGGGCCTTACCGTCTTGCATCAGCGCTTCGATGCAGTAGGTGTCGAGCGCCCCGGCAAAGCGCTCGCGCTCGGTCTTCACCCCCCGGATGACGGGCATGGCCAGGGTGTCCTCGGCAAATTCGCCATAGACCTGCAGCATGCGCATGGTCTCCTTGATGGCCTCCTCGCGGGTGGCGTGGGCGGTGTGCCCCTCCTGCCAGAGAAACTCCGCCGTGCGCAAAAACATGCGCGTACGCAGCTCCCAGCGTACCACGTTGGCCCACTGATTGATCAGCAGTGGCAAGTCGCGGTGGCTCTGGATCCAATTGCGGTAGGTATTCCAGATGATGGTCTCGGAGGTGGGCCGCACGATCAGTTCTTCTTCCAGCTTCGACTCCGGATCGACCACCACGCCTTTGCCGTTGGGGTCGTTCATCAGGCGGTGGTGGGTCACCACGGCGCACTCCTTGGCAAAGCCCTCCACGTGGTCGGCCTCGCGGCTGAGGAAGCTCTTGGGGATGAAGAGCGGGAAGTAGGCGTTGACGTGGCCGGTAGCCTTGAACATATCGTCGAGGATGCGCTGCATACGCTCCCAGATGGCGTAGCCATAGGGCTTGATGACCATACAGCCACGCACGGCCGAGGTTTCGGCCAGGTCGGCCATTTTGACCAAGTCGTTGTACCAGTCGGCGTAGTTTTCTGCGCGAGGGGTGAGTTTGTTGCCTTTGGCCATGGGAGGAAGTTGAAAGTTCGGAGTTCGTGGTTGGAAGTCGTGGTTCGCAGGTTGAGCACACCGGATGGGCACCGCTACCTACCCTGCCAGACCATTGCATGCCCTATTCCGCGCACCACCTCGCGGTGCTTTTCTGGCCGTACGAAATTAGGGGGTGGAGGGGCGAAAAGCAACACCTCACCTCACCTATATGAACGGCTAGGGGTATAAGGGGATAAGGGAATAAGGTAGTCAGTCAGGTACAGCGTTTACCTACCGTTCCTCACCTATATGAACGGTCAGGGGATATAGGGGAATAAGGTAGTCAGGTACAGCGTTTACCTATCGTTCCTATTGGCTCACTCAGTGGCCGCGCCAAGCGGCTATATTTATTTTCAATTACGAATTCCTGATTACGAATTTCGAATGCGAAGCACTCACCTCACCTATATGAACGGTCATCGGGAATAAGGGAATAAGGTAGTCAGGTGAGGTACCCCCGCAATCTTGAACGATACCTCGTTGGAATCGACCGCATGCATGCGCCCGTCGTAGACCTACACCGCGATGTCGCGGGCATACGAGTTGGTCAGTGGCCCCTGCTCCATCACCTCCATGATGCCTTTGAGGATGGCAAGCATGAAGCGGGCGTCGATCACGCTGCCCACGATGCAGTTGTAAAAGACCAACTTTCCGCCCCAGGGCAGTTCGTGGATCTCCTCGCCACGCACCTTGATTTCAGAGGAAGGGGGAGCCATGCCCTCTTCGTAGGGCGCAATCCAAAGCGATACCTCGGCGTACTGGCCCGCACCGCCGCTCTGCTTTTTGTGCTTGTAGTAGCCCTGGGCGGCCTGAGTGATGGTTTCGCGATAAGAAATGCGCGGCTCGTAAAACGCCCCCTCCACGCCGTGGGGGTGAGCCAGCTCCCACTTGACGGTTTGCCGGTGCAGGTCGCCCTGGCCAGAGAGGATGTTCTGGCGCAATTCTTTGGCGTATTCGAAGCGTAACGTCGGATCTGACTCGGCCATCCGGAGCAGCGCCTGGGCCATTTTTTCCTCATCCTGTTGGTTGACGGGGCCAATGGCAGTGCGCATTTTAGGCTCGGGGAACACGATCGGCTCCAGGGCCACGCCATCGGCCTCGCCGCGTAGGGTGTGGTTGACGTGGGTGTCTTTGAATTTGACGGCCACGCCGATGTCGCCAGCAGAGAGCCTTTCGACGGGATGACGATTCTTGCCATCGACGGCAAAGAGCTGGGGGAGCTTGCCACGCGATTCAGAGACGCTGTTGAAGAGTTCTTGTCCGGCCCGCACTTCGCCTGAGCATACCTTGAAGTAGCTCATAGCCCCGGTGTGCTTTTCATGAGTGGCTTTGAAAACGAAGAGGGTGGTATCAGGGGCCGTGATGGGGGCGAAGGTCTTATCCGCTTGGCGTCTCTGCCAAAATGACATTCCGAGGCACGTCGAGAGGGTCAGCTCTGGGGGCGCTTCATGCCTCGCGCTGATGCACGGGCAGTTTGATGGTGATGTCGGTGCCTCGGCCTGGCTCGCTGCGGGCTGTGATCTCCCCCTGATGCTGGCGAATGATGCCGTGGCTGATAGACATGCCCAGCCCAGTGCCCTGCCCCACGTCTTTGGTGGTGAAAAAAGGCTCAAACATGCGGGCCAGGGTTGCTTCATCCATCCCCGTGCCCGTATCACGCACCTGGATTTCTACCCAGTCGCCTTGGGCGATGGTTTTGAGGTGAAGCATGCCACCTTGCGGCATATCCTGGATGGCGTTGTTGAGGAGGTTCATAAAAACCTGGTTGAGCTTGCCCGGATAGCACTCCACGCCGGGCAGACTGCCATATTCGCGCATGACCTCGATGCCCTCGAGGTGATACTTAAGCAAGGCCAAGGTCGAGTCCAGCCCCTGATGCAGATCAAAGCGCTTGTATTCTTCTTCGTCCAGGCGAGCAAAGTTTCGCAGGCCACTCACGATCTCGGTGGTGCGATGCGCGCCCTCCTCGATCCCCATGAGCAGGTCGCGGATTTCTTCCCGCAGGGTGTCGCGAATGACATCGCCCAAGTCGTCGTC
>CAYVAP010000064.1:0-12519 GCA_964449365.1 uncultured Bacteroidia bacterium | reverse complement strand
GGATCCACAGGAGCTGGCCATTACCAGGACCAGCATAATCACGAGGAGGTTGGTGATTTTCATAGCAATCGAGTAAAAGATGATTCGATGAGGAGAAAAGATTAGACTCGCTGAGGAGTTGTTTGGCTAAGTCGAAAGAAAGACCGCGTGGCAGATCATTGGTTGCGTGTGGATTGGTGTTTTCGCCACAGATCGACTCAAGGTGTCGATACGATGCATGAACGTGTCAGAGGAGAGAATGAACGAAAGGTGGCCACGACTGAGCTGGCGCGAGGGGCTGATTCAGTAGGCACAATCATCCTTACGAAATGACGAAGCGTAGGTGCGGCAGCAATGCGCTAGCGTACCAGATGGCTGAGCAGGCGTGTGAAGTCTGGCGCTATTCCATTAAGATCTCTTTGATCAGGGCCTCGTCATTGTTCAGCGAGCGAAAGAGGCGCGGCTTGAGGCGGCCTTTTTGGTTGATCAGGTATTGGGCCATCTTGTCGATGGCGATGATAGAGAGCACCGTCTGGATGTAGCCCTCGATGAGGCTGTCGATGCTCAGGCCCAGCTTGTTGAAGTCGCGGCGGTCCATCATCATCAGGCGTGAGCTATCCGAGGAGAAGGTGCCATCGTCCTCTTTGATCGAGAGATTGGTACCGAGCATGTCCCAGGAGTCGGAGCCGCTTTCGAGCTGATCGATCAGCGGCGAGCGAGCCCGGCGGGCATAAATGGCCAGTGGCCGCAT
This sequence comes from uncultured Bacteroidia bacterium, assembly GCA_964449365.1. GTDB lineage: Bacteria > Bacteroidota > Bacteroidia > J057 > J057 > CAYVAP01. The sequence goes on along the minus strand of CAYVAP010000064.1, from coordinate 11,789 downwards.
GCCCTCTTTGCGCGCTCCCACCATCATGCGCACGTCGGCCACGTAGCTGTGGTTGCGCTTGTCGGGCATGGTGCCCACGTGGTAGAGCCGCCCGGCGGTGCTGGTCGATGACCAGTGATAGTTGCCGATCAAGCTCTGCACGATGAAGAGGTCATAAGGAAATTCTTCCTGCATAAATGCCTCGAACTCCGCCTCGCTCACGATGGTATACACTCCCTGCCCAGCGTTGCTGTAAGGCACCTTGATCACCATTTGCCCCCCAAATTTTCGCAGATACAGGGGGAGCTCACTCTTGCGCACGTCGCGGACGGTTTCTGGGGTGTGGATAGCCAGCCCGGTGCCCTCGAGTTCTGCGTTGAAAAAGTCGTAAGCCTTGGCAGCCATCATTTTGTTGCGGCCACCAGCCAGGCAAGCGATGATGGGGTTGAGGATCTGGGTACGGGTAAAAACGGGGATGCGGCTCCAAGGGCGCTGGGTCACGTAGCGAAACGCCGCCCGGATGGGCAGCCACTCCCCCGACTCGGGGCGAATCTGCATCACGTGATCTACAAAGCGCACGGGTGGGTCTTGGTCATGCTGATAAAAAGGCACCAAGTGTACCTCCTCGCCAAAGGCGTCGGCCATGGCGGCGGCGTAGCCCGAAGCCTCCGTAAGGTTTTTGTCGTAGATCACAGCTAGTGCACCTTCCAACTTGGGTCGGCGAGCCCGCACCTGGGGGGTGAAGGTATGCATGATGTAGTGGCGGTAGCCCCCCTGCTCGAAGTTTTCGTCCAGCAGCGGCATCGATTTTTGGCCTGAGGGCGAGCTGTTGGTTTCCAGCACCACCATGCGGCGGTTGCCCTGCTCAGTGGTCACATGAAAGAGGTCGGCCCCCGCATGAAAAAAGTACTTGGGCTGGTACTCCAGCCAGCCCAGTAGCGCCGCGCGGTCCACTTGCGGATTGAGGTGGCAGTAGCGGTTGACCACGCGCTCGGGGCTCAGATTCATAAAAAAAGCCACCATGGGGTGGATCTGCGCGTTGAGTGCGCGGGGATACCAGTGATCGACCGGCTCAAATTGACCGGGACGCACCAGGCGAGACTGGAAAATAGTCGATGAAGTAGACATGGCGTAGAAATGGGGGGAAGGGGGAAGTATAAAGTTGAAAGTTGAAAGTTGAAGGTTGAAAGTGAAAAGTGGAAGGTTGAAAGTAAAGATAGCCGCTTGGTCGGCCACTGAGTGGGCCAATATGAACGGTAGGTGAACGCTGTGCCTGACTGCCTTATTTACACCCTTATACCCCTGACCGTTCATATAGGTGAGATCCTTGCATTTCCCAAAGGCGGGGTCGCATTTACAGGGCGAAACTCTTACTTTTATGGCAAAGAAAATAACATTGCCCGAAACCACAGGTTTAAGACCATATGAAGGAAAAAGATCAAGCTCAAAATCCGGCCATCAACCCCATAGATAAGGATCAAGTAGCCGAAAATCCCGGTCTGCTACCCTACGCCCATACCGTGGGGGGCGCTCAGATCAAACCCATCGACCGTGGCAAGGTCAAGGGCCGCGCCATGATGGCGATGCAGGAGCAGACCGAGATGCAGATGGACCAGATCAAGCAGCAGATCGAGCTGCTAGCCGAGCAGGCCCATGCCATCCAAAAACGCGTAGAAATCTCCCAGCGCATCTACGAAGCCGCCGTAGGCTTCGAGCCACTCATTAGCCACATCTACCATCTCTACCAAAAGAAGGACGGCTCCTGGCTGCTCTCCATGGTCAGCCCCGCTGAGTGGGGTGGATCGCATCCTTTTGAGGCTTTCGTCGGCTCGGTCAAGCTCCTGGCCGACCATACCTGGGAGTTGCAAGACCAGGACCATGAGCTGGAAGATTTGGATATGCCGGAGGTATAAGCCATCAACCGCATCCTGAATCGCAGCGACCAACCTTTATCATCCGGCAGGCCACTTTGAAAGAGACGAGCTAAGTGGCTTTTCCGCCCTGCAAAGTCCTTTCATCTTTGCTGGCTCAACCCTTTTCCACCCATGCTGCTGCGATGCGTCTAGCTTTGTTGTTGATCGGTACGTTTTGGGGGCTATGGGCCCACCCGTTGATGGCTCAGGTCGACTCGACAGCCTCGATGCCTGACACGTCGGTGATAGATACGCCGCCTGCGCCTGCGGAGCTAGCTGACTCGCTGATCATCCCTACCCCGATTCCGGGCAAGTCAGGTTTCGGCTTGATCGATAGCACAGGTGGCAGGTCGGCCATTCCCCCTTGGCTGAGAGAGAACCCCAAGCGCCCTACTGGTCCCATAGCCAAGGTGCGCGATGCTTTAGCGGACTATCAGGCCGAATACGGGCCGCAAATCTACGAGCGCGAAGACGGCAAAACCCGCCTGTATCTGCGCTTCCCCAAGCGCGACAGCATCGTGCTACCCCTTCCCAAAGGTTTGCTGCGTACCCCTTTGCCCCCTCCCTATGATCCCGCCATTGCCTGGCAGCGCAGCGCCATCTTTCCAGGGCTAGGGCAAGCTTACACCGGCGGCTACTGGAAAATTCCTCTCTGGTGGTCGGGGTATGCGGCCATCGGCTGGTGGCTCGATTTCAATCAGCAGCAGTATCGACTTTTTGGCGATGCCTACTTTTGTCTGGCGGTAGAAGGCGGCGCAGGCTGTACCATTCCCCCCGCATTAGAGGGGGTCGACGCCTCGGGGCTGCGCACCCAGCGCAATCAGTTTCGGCAGCGTCGAGATAATGCCATCCTTTGGCTGGTGGCCTGGCACAGCCTGCAAGTAATCGAGGCCTTCGTCGCTGCTCACCTCAAGGGCTTCGATGTCTCAGACGATCTGACCCTGAAGCTCTCGCCTGCTCAGCCCGTACCAGGCTCCCTCTCAGCTATGCCAGGGGTGGGGATAGGGCTACAATTTTGAGGTTTTGAGGTAAAAAAAAGGCATAGGTCTACTTTCCTCGCAAGCAACTCCCATCCTCTCAAACGGAGCTTAGTGGCTGTTTGGAAATTTTCCTTCACTCACCAAACTTGTCTTGCCACGCATATCTGGGCGCGGGGAAAAGCTGCCTTAAACCCTGAAAAAAGAGCAGATTTTGTTATGGGATACGTTAAATTCTTTGTAAAAAAATGCCATCCGATGAAATGTATTATTGACCAAAAATACGCATAAAGTAACCAATGGGTCTGACTTAAGCTCAGCGTGCGAGGAAAATGCGTAATATATCTCATGATCTTACCTCTGTAAGCTTTCATCGAGAAAAATTATTCATCCCTCTCTTCTGTATGAAAAGATATCCTTTTACCCTCTTACTCCTCTTGCTATCTTTGTGTTTACCAGCGAGGGTCATATATGTGGCCTTTGATGCGACTGGCCTTGGCGATGGGACATCTTGGGCCAATGCTTTTCCTGACCTGCAGGATGCGATCGACAGTGCCGTAGGCGATGGCGAAGACTCTCTCTTCGTAAAAGCAGGCACCTACTATCCCCCTCGCACCAACTTTGGCAGCGATGCCCCCAATTTGATTCGCGCCCGCACCTTCTACAACAGCGCCGACGTCCGACTCTTTGGTGGCTTCACCGGCATAGAGACGTCACTCGATCAGCGCAATTGGCGCTTAAACGAAACCATCCTCAGCGGCGACCTCGGCGTAGTAGGCGATGACAGCGACAATGCTTACCATGTGCTCAAGTTTGAAACAGGTACCGTCTCAGAAGTAAACGGCTTCATCATCCGACAGGGACGAGCTACCGGAAATGGTAGCTCCAGCAATGGGGCCGGGGTGTATATCCGTGAGATGGATACGGCCATTTTGAGCAAGTTGATCATTGAGGAAAACCTGGCTATCGAAGATGGTGGTGGGGTATACGTGATCAATTCTCTTATTACCGGGATCGTCAAGATGGAAGAGGTGGTCATCCGCCATTGTAGCGGCCGCTCAGGTGCAGGGTTTTATACTTCTGGTATCAACGGGAGCCTCCACGCCAACCGCATTCACCTCTACCACAACCAGGCTACCGGCAGTGGAGGAGGAATGTTCATTAGAGATATCACCGAGCTCGATCTGAGCAATCTCTTGATCAGCCACAACACATCCGGCAGCAATGGGGCTGCCCTGTGGCTGCGCGCTACTTCGGGCAACCTGACCAATCTCACCGTCTATGGCAATAGCTCCACCGCTGGCATCGGCGGAGGGCTCTTTGGCGACCTCAATGTCTTCGTGGGGGTATATAATAGCATTTTTTGGGAAAACAGCGACATCAATGGCAGCGGCGCGGGCACTAGTCAGTTGGCCGAAGATGGAACTGAAGTAGAGGTATACTTTTGCAACATTCAGGGCAGCACTGGCAGCGGCGCGGGCTGGTCCGCGGATGCCACTGATCAAGGCAACAACCTCGACGTAGGGCCAGACTTCGTCGATCCCGATGGAGCCGATGACATACCTGGCACCGAAGATGACAACTTCCGCCTCGCGATCACTTCGCCCCTGATCGATCAGGGCACGGCGGTTGCACCCAACCTTCCCCGCAATGATTTCTTCGGCGATCAGCGCGTTCAAGGCTTTGGCGTCGACATGGGCATCTCCGAAAATCCCGACGGTGGCCCTTTTCCCGTGGAGTATGTTTACTTTCGTGGCTATCGCAACCTCGCGGCGGTAGAGCTACAATGGCAAACCAGCCAGGAGACCAATCATGCCTACTTCACCGTGGAGCGAGCCAGCCTCGATGAGCCCGGGCGCTGGGAAGCGGTGGGCCAAGTTGTTCAGGGCGAATTCAGTAGCCAGGGAACAACCTATAGCTTTCAAGATCAACTGCCCGCCTCGCACCAGCAAGCGCAGCACCTCTATTATCGCTTGCGCCAGGTGGACCTCGACGGCAGTTCGCGTCTCAGCTCTACCCTGGTGATGACCCTGCCTACGGAGGCCAAGCTGAGCCTGACGGCCTATCCTAATCCCGCTCCTGAGAACATCTCGATTCGGCTATCGCAGCCGATCGCAGCGGCCGGGATGATAAAGCTCTACGACTTCACTGGTAAGCAGTGCCTCCAACAGGTGCTTCCTCCTGCCACCGACGAATATCCTCTCAGCCTGAGCGGCTTACCCGCAGGTACTTACCTTCTGCAGGTTATCTTCGGGCAGCAACTCCTGACTGAGCGTATCCAGGTGCAGTAAACCAAATCAAGAATCTTCCCGATCTTTGGGAAAGCGTGGCCCTCCGTCTGCTGGCGATTTCCAGCGGGCGGGGGGCTTTTCGGATGGCAGCGTTTGGCGTTTGCAATTCAGCGCTCGCAGTTTCCTGAACTACGAACCCTTACCGCAGGCGCTTGATGCGCAGGCGCAGCGAGTTGCCGACCACGATCACGTCGGAAAAGGCCATCGCTGCTGCGGCGATAATGGGCTTGAGGAAGCCCAGTGCCGCTGCCGGGATGGCGATCACGTTGTAAAAAAAGGCCCAGAAGAGATTCTGCTTAATGGTGCGCACGGTGTGTACGCTGATGCGATGTAGTTCAGGCAGCAGGCTCATGCGGCCTTTGAGGAGCACCACTTGGGCCGATTGCATGGCGATATCGGTGGCCGAGCCCAACGAAATGCCCACCGTGGCGCGCGCCAAGGCCGGGGCATCATTGATGCCATCGCCCACCATAGCGGTCGGCTTATCTTGGCTGAAGGCTTCGATCTTGCGTAGCTTCTCATCAGGCAATTGCTCGCCGAGGATGGTGCTCATGCCCAGCTCCTGCCCGATGCGCTCGCAGCGGCTCTGTTGATCGCCACTGAGCAGCACCGTCTCGATGCCTTGACTTTGCAGGTATTGGATGGCCTCGTGGGCCCCTGCGCGAATCTCGTCGGCCAGATCGACGGTGGCCCACAGCCGCCCGTCGCGCAGCAGATAGAGGCTGTGCTCCGTCTCATGGGTCAGGCCCCGTGCAATGCGATGAGACCCCAGTTGGTACTGATGGCCTGCTTCGTCCTGGCCGATGAGGCCCACGCCTTTGGTTTCGTTTACGCCGTGCAGAGCGAGGGGGCGCGTTCCGGCCAGGGCTTCAGTGAGCGAGCGAGCGATGGGGTGCGAGCTATACTGCTCCAGGCTGAAAATCACCCGGCGCACCATCTGCTGCTCGGCTTCTGGGGCGTGAATGGCTTCGAGGCGAAACTCGCCCGTGGTGAGGGTGCCTGTTTTGTCAAAGACGACCCGCTTTATGCCCGCGAATAGCTCCAGGGTACGCCCCCCCTTGATGAGCAGCCCTTGCCGCGAGGCGCGACCGATGCCCACCACCACAGCCGTAGGCGTGGCCAGACCCATGGCGCAAGGGCAGGCAATCACCAGCACCGCCACGCTGTGGATGATCGAGGCTTGCAGGGACACCCCAAAGGCAAAATATGACAGCGTGAAAGTCAAAGCGGCGATGCTCAGCACCACCGGCACGAAGATCGCGCTGATTTTGTCAGCCATTTGCTGGATGTCGGGCTTGTCGGCTTGAGCTTTCTTGACCAGATCGATGATCTGGGCCAAGGTGGTCTGCTTGCCCACCCGGGTGGCGCGCATGCGCAGGCTACCCGAGACTAGGAGCGATCCGCCCACCAGTTCATCGCCGCCCTGACGACTCACGGGCAGGCTTTCTCCCGAAAGCATGGACTCATCCACCTCGGCCTGCCCCGCCTCGACGAGGCCATCTACCGGCACTCGGTCGCCGCTGTTGACCTGGAGCAGGTCGCCCGCATGGACCTCAGTGGCAGGAATGCTTTGTAGCACTTCTTGCCCACCATCTAGGCTGATACGGGTGGCTTTTTGGGGGCGCAGTTGGCTCAGCGCCTTGACGGCAGAGGTGGTCTTTTGCACCGCACGGTGCTCCATCACGTTGCCGAGCAGCACCAGGGTGATGATGCTGGCGGCCGTTTCGTAGAAGAGAAAATCTGGCCCCAATTGATAGAGGGTGCCATAGAGGCTGTAGCCGAAAGCAGCCAAGGCCCCGATGGTGATGAGCACGTCCATGTTGGGGACGCCCGTCTTGAGACTGCTCCACCCGCTGCGGCCAAAGTGCCACATTCCCAGCAAAAACACAGGGGTGGCCAGGGCCAACTGCACCCAGGGATGGTGCAGCCAAGACCAGTCGATAAACATATGTGCGATCAGTGGCAGGGTGAAGACCAACGAGACGTAAAAGTACCGCTCGATTTTACTAGGCCCCTGAACCGGCTGGTTCTGGTATTCATCTTTGACCACTTCGAAGCCCAGTTGCTCGATGCCCTTGAGGATCTTGGGCAGCCGTTGGTCGTCGCTTAGGTCGAAGTTTACTTCTTCACTGCTGAAGTCGACATGCACCCCTGCAAGGCCCTCTTTTTTGAGGTATTTTTCGATGCCCAGGGCACAATTGGTACAGGTCATGCCTTTGACGTTCAGTTCGATATGTTGGGACTCAGCGGTAGGAGTCTGCATAGGTTGATATATTTAAGCTGTAATATACGAAACCCAGGGCTCGAAAGATACCATGCATCCTGAGGGGGGGTAGGACAGTTTTCCTCCGGGTCTCTGTTCACCCCCGTAGCCTCCTCTCAGGGGGCCTGCCGAGGGATTGAGCGCAGCTCAACCGGTCGATAATTCCCCCTTGAGGGGGATACAGGGGGTGAAGAGTCGCTACGGGCCCTACGCGGAACGTTGACCTGCACCCTTCTGAGCAACGCTCAAAAAATAAGTTGGTCTTCTTCGTTCGAGAATAGGAGATTGATAGGTTGAGAGTTCGAGATGTCGAGAGGTTGAGAGATTGAGAGGTTGAGAGGTTGAGAGATTGAGAGATCGAGAGGTTGAGAGTTCGAGAGATTGAGAGTTCGAGACTAAGAGATTGTACGTCCTAAAGTCTCACCATCTCACCATCTCACCATCTCACCATCCCACCATCTCACCATCTCAGGGTCTCACCATCTCAGGATCTCACCATCTCACTATCCCTCCTTGTAAAGAATCATTTGTTGGACAAAGACCTTTATCGTTCGAGGGGAAGTCTGTAAGTTTGCCTCATGGCAATCATTCAGTTTTCACATGCTAACGGAGTTCCGGCAGAAAGCTACCATCATTTGTTCCAGTTGTTGCATCCTCACCAAGTGAGCTACGTTCCCGCCTATGGGCTAGGCAAGTATCATCCTCGACGAGACTGGCGCCCGTTGGTACAAGAACTGATCGAAGCCATCGAGACCACCCATTCGGAGCCAGTAGTGGGGATGGGACACTCCCTGGGCGGGGTGGTGACTTGCTGGGCAGCCTTGCAGCGGCCAGAGTTGTTTTCGCGTATCATTTTGCTCGATCCCCCTTTTCTAGGCATGGCGATCCGCAAGTGGCTGATTGCCCTTCATCCTTTTGGCTTGGGGCTGATGAAAAAGATCAGCCCTCTGGCCAAGCAAGCCCTGCGGCGGCGCGATCGCTTCAGCAGCTACGCCGAGGCAGAAGCCTACTGGGCGCAAAAGCGCTTTTTCAAAAGCTGGCATCCAGCCTGCTTTGACGCTTACGTGCGGTGTGCCCTAGTTGAGGATGGTCCCGCCGGGCTGACCCTGCGCATTCCCAAAGAGCTGGAAGCCCAGGTCTTTGCCACGACGCCCCATCGCTTGCGGGGCGGGCAGCATCAGATGCCTGCTCACTACCTCCACGCGGTGCCCGACGGGGTAACGCCCCCCGAAGCTATCCAAACCACCCATCGCAAGGTTTTTCCCAACATGGGGTTCATCCCGGTCGAGGGGGGGCATATGTTTCCGGTCGAGCAGCCCGAGCGAACCGCAGATATGATCATGCGGTTGATAGGGGAATCGGTAGCTCCTTCGTAACTTCCCCCTATGGACGAACTTCGCACCCGTATGCTCGACGACCTGATCGGAGAGAAGGGCATCACCCTCTCCGACGATCAGGCTCAGGCCCTCGATAGTTTTTTGGCCTTCGAAAAATCGCAAGATACCCGCAGCACCTACCTGCTCACGGGCTCGGCCGGTACGGGCAAGACCTTTCTGATCGAGATTTTTCGGCGCTACTTCAACAAGCTGGGCTACAAGGTGATCTTGCTGGCCCCCACCGGACGGGCGGCCAAGGTGATCTCGCGGCGCACCCAGCGCAACGCTTACACCATTCACCATCACATTTACAGCCCCTTTGAGGGCAGCCTAGGGGAGGTAGCCTTTCAGCTCAAGGAAAACAAGGCCGAGAGCAAAACCGTCTACGTGGTAGATGAAGCCTCCATGATCGGCGATCAATCTGGAGGCGGAAGCATGCGCGGGATGTTGGCCGATCTGCTGCAATACGTTTTTGGCAACGACGAGTCTCGCAAACTCATCCTGGTGGGCGACCCGGTACAGTTGCCACCGGTAGGGCACCAGACCTCGCCCGCCCTCGACCCCGAGCAGTTGGCTTTTAAGGCCTTTTTGAGCGTGTTTTTTGCTGAGCTGACCCACGTCAAACGCCAAGAGCTGGGCTCTGGGGTGCTCTCCAACGCCGTAGGGCTGCGCGATGCCTTTGTCAACCAGCGTCCCGATACGTTTCACCTGGAGCCCACCCGCGATGTGCTGCTGCTGGAAAATGCCTGGGACTCGGTCGAGACCTATCTCGGATACTATCAGCCCGGTAACCTCGAGCGCGTGATTTTTATCACCTATTCCAATGGCCTGGCTAGCCGCGTCAACCAGGGCATTCGTCATGAGCTGCATCAGACCGAGGAGATGATCACCGCCGGGGAGTTGCTCATGGTGGTCAAAAACAACTATACCTGGGGCGATCCCAAGCGCATGCCTTTTATCGCCAATGGCGAAATGGGCACGGTGCAGGAGGTGTTTCCTGAGACCTACGAAGAAAAATACGGCATGAAGTGGATGGATGGGCTGATCGAGTTTCAAGATGCCAAGGGGGAGTTTATGCCCGTAGAGTGCAAAATCGTGCTGGATCTGCTGCAAGCCAAGCAGCCGCAGCTAGATCGCAGCACCATGGCCTCGGTGCTGCACGAGCGCCAAAAAGCGTACATGGGGCTTTCGCCCCATCAGGCGCAGGAGCAGCTACGCACCGACCCCTACGTCAACGCGCTGCAAGTCAAGTATGGCTACTGTGTCACCGGCCACAAAGCCCAGCGCGGGCAGTGGGATAATGTGATCGTGGGTTTCGAGCCCGACTACGGGCAAGATGCCCTGGCTTATCTTCGCTGGGCCTACACCGTGCTGACCCGCGCCGAAGAGCGGCTGTTTTTGCTCAATTGCCCCTTTGTGGAGCAGTGAAGGGGGGAAGGGGGCAAGCAGTTGCCAATCAAGCATTTCCCTACTCGTGCAATCCATCCACCACGCGGATACGGGCGGCTTGACGCGCGGGGTACAGCGAGGCCACTGCGGCTAATACCATCACGGTAACGAACACCAGGGCAAAATCCTGCCATTGTAGCTCGATGGGAAAGGCTTTGACCCGGAAGCTCTCGCCACCGTTGAGCTTGACGAAGCCAAAGTGCTTTTGGCCCAGCCCGATCAGGAAGGCCAGCAACACCCCGCCGCCCCCGCCGATGCCGCCCACCAGCAGGCCCACGTATTGAAACACTTGCCGCACCATGCCTTGGGTAGCTCCAAAGGATTTCAGCACGGCGATGTCGCGGGTTTTTTCCAGTACGATCATCGAGAGCCCCCCCACGATGTTGATCGCAGCGATGGCCAGCATCAGCACCAGGATGAGGTAGCTGATATACTTTTCGTTTTTCATCACTCGGTAGAGGGTGGCATGCTGCTCATACCAGGTCATGATGGCGTAGCGGTCGCTGAGGCGAGCCGAGAGGTCTGCCTTGACCGCCTCGGCCCGTCCGATGTCGTGCAGGTGCACTTCGTAGGCCGAGAGGCGATCTTCTAGGGCAAAGAGCTTGCGCACGTAGTCGAAGTCGGTGAAGACATAGCGTTCGTCGTATTCTTTTTGGATGCTAAAGTACCCGCTCGGAAACAACTGCCCTAGCTGAATGTCGCGCTGCGGATTGAGAAAGGAAGCATCTTGTGGGATATACGACACCCGAATGGGCCGCAGTTCATCTTCGGTGTTGGGCTTGATGCGCGTGGCCACCACGCTGCCGATCACGGCTTGCGGCACCCCGCTGCGAGGCGCGAAGGTATAGTTGCCACCGTAGACGTATTGGTCCAGCGGATTGACCTGCGTGAAGTCGGGCTCTACCCCTTTGAGCACCGCGATGGTGCCATTGTCTACGTACTCAAACCACACCCGGCCCTCTACCGTGCGGGTGACCGCCGCGATGTCGGGGTGCTGCCGTAGGGTGTCGAGCAGGGTCTCATCTTCTTCGAAATAGCGACCCTCATCGGCAGCGACGATTTTCAGGTCGGGATCGATGGCTGCAAATAGCCCCTCGATGAAGCCTGTCAGCCCATTGAACACGGAGAGCACCAGGATCAGCGCCGCCGTGCCAAAACAAATACCAATCATCGACACCCAAGTGATCAGATTGATGGCGTTGTTTGACTTCTTGGAGAAAAGGTAGCGGCGAGCGATGGAGAGCTTGACGTTCATGGGGGAAATTCGGAATGAGAAATCCAGAATTCACGATAAAAAAACTTACCAACAAAGGTACGACAAAAACCCCACGCCACAATCAGCCGCGATGGTCATCACCGCAGGCGCAGCCACCCAGTGAACCAAGGTGAGGGGCGGGTGAGGCGCCCACTGATATGATCGGTATGCAAAATACGGTATGAGTTTACCAGCCAGAGCAGCTTCCCCGTTGATTCTCCCCCCCGACCACCCCGATCACCCCCGATCACCCCCGATCACCCCGATCACCCCGATCACCCCCGAT
>CAYVAP010000063.1:0-12600 GCA_964449365.1 uncultured Bacteroidia bacterium | reverse complement strand
CCCAGTGTGGAGCAACAATACGCGACTTACGTCCGCTGGCTGCGCAGACTCAGTGCCCTGGATGGCATCAGTGAGGTGGCAGTGCCTCAAAAGCGCCTCAGTGATTTTCGAGAGGATGACCTTACGGCAGTGCCAGAACGCGAGGAGTTTCTCAACGTGCTGGGGCTGACCGTCTACGACATCTTTTCCGACGGACATCAGGTCGTGAGCCCGCGCGGCACGGTCTACTCGCTGGGCTCAGCCAGAGGGAGTGGGAAGTTCATGGCAGACTTTTTCACCTACGAATTGGAAGGTCTATCCAAAAGCTACGATTACCTCGACTTTTACATGGGATCGGTATGGGTCAATCAGCGAGCAGATCTCCGGCCCTTTTACCGCTATGTGTTTGACCGACTGCGGCAACAGCGCCTCGACTGGATCTACCATTTCCCTCATCTGTACCTGCTCGATTTTCGGCAGCAAACCGACCAATTCATCGAATCGGTGTATTACGACCCTGAAGTATCTCTGCGCGACGAGCTATACCGCCTGGAGCTAGAGCAGCAACAAACCCACTTTCAAGCCCAAATCGACGACGCCTATGAGCAAGCCTGGGAAGCCGCCAAACGTACCCCGTTAGTTCCCCTGGTAGCAGCTTATCGCGAAGTCTACGGCACCATTCCTCAAGGGCACCCCTGGCGCGAAGCGTAGCGGGCGAAAAGGTGCAACGTTCCCAGTTGATAGTTTTTAGTGCCTTCGGAATTGTACTTCAAAGTGGTTGAATGGTAGAGTTGCTGATTGATTGAATGGCCTTGTTATCAATAGGTTATAGTGTCTTACAACTCTACAATTCTTACGCCACGTAGTATAAGTAATTAACCATTCGAAATCCGCATGAAATTCTAGCCATCAGCGCTTTAAATTACGAATTCCTGATCACGAATTTCGAATGCGAAGCACTAGTCGAAGGCGCTGATGCTCCCTGTACGAAGGAGGCATAGGGTCATAGGCAGCGTGGCTGCGGCTCCGCTTGTAGGTTTCATCCTTCTCGGCTGCCCTGATACAGTTCGTAGCCCTGAAATTTGCACCGCAAGGGGCCGTTGTAGAGGGTGTGCTTGTGGCTGGGCTTGAGGCCCAGAGCTTTGAGGGCGCTGAGGTTGGAGCTGATCACCCAGGCTCGATGGCCTGGATACGCCTGCTTGAAGCGATCGCCGATGGCGCGGTAGAAGGCCCGCTGGTCTTCTTCACCGAGGCGCTCGCCGTAGGGGGGATTCATCAGGAGCAAGCCAGGCTCTGCGGGGGCTGCTTCTTGCAAAAAATCACCCACCGCAAAATCGACTAGGCCATCTACCCGAGCGCGGCGCGCATTGGCCTGGGCGGCGTTGATGGCTGCTACCGATTGGTCGCGGGCGCGAATGGGAGCCTGCACCTGCTGACGCAGCTCTCGCGCCTCCTGCCGCAGGGCCTGCCAGAGGGCCTGATCGTAGGTGCGCCAAGGCTGAAACCCAAAGCGCTGCCTGAGCAACCCCGGCGCTACATTCGCGGCCATCAGGGCCGCCTCGATCGCAATGGTGCCCGAGCCACACATCGGGTCGAGCAGGGGCTGTGCAGGGGTCCAGCCGCTAAGGGAGAGCAGCCCGGCGGCCAGCACCTCGTTTAGGGGTGCTTTGCGCCCGGCCAGGCGATACCCCCGCCGATGCAGCGATTCGCCCGAGCTATCCAGCAAGAGCCGCACCCGATGATCGTTGATGTGAACGTGAATGCGCAGATCGGGAGATTGGGTGTCGACCGACGGTCGCCGCCCCCTGCGTTGCCGAAACTGATCCACGACCGCATCTTTGGTTTTGAGGGCTACGAAATGCGAGTGGGTAAACTGAGACGAGTTGACCACCGTGTCTACCGCCAGGGTCTGCTGTGGGCCGAGGTATTGCTCCCAATCGATGGCTTGTACGCCGCGGTACAGGTCGCGCTCATCTTGAGCTTCGAATTGATGGATGGGCACCAAGATGCGCAGGGCCAGGCGCAGCCACAGGTTGGCGCGGTAGAGGGTTTCGAGGTCGCCCTCGAAATGAACCGCCCGCTTGACCGGGCGCACCCCTTGGGCCCCCAGTTGGGTGAGCTCTTGGGCTAGCAGGTCTTCCAGACCGTGAAAGGTTTTGGCGAGATACGATGGCTCCAAAGGGACAGGCAATATGGGTCAGTGATGGGTTGCTGATGGGCTTTTTGTGGCAAGAAAACAACCCGCGCGACCTTCCTAGGAGGGTCGCGCGGTGCAAACCGCCTTAGCTGCGGCTTGGCCTCACTGCTGCTGAATGTAGGCTTCGACCACTGACCGCAGAGGTGAGGAAGCGTAGCCTGGCATCTGGCGAATTCCCATCAGCTTTTGGTTGCGGGCCTGAGGGGAAGCCAGGATGCGTGCTTCCTGATAGGCATCGGTGATGGCGATGTCATTGGCATCGATGGAGAATCCGCCGCGACCGTAGGCCCAAGCTTGGTGCTCTCCGTTGCGGGTTACCAGCTTGATCCATTGATTTTGCAGATCAGCTAGCACCACTTCATCGCCAGGGGCTAGGGTTTTCACGGGCTGATTGCCATTGGGGGCGGCATAGCACACCACTCGCTGGATAGCCACGGCCAGGCGGCCATCGGGGATCAGCCCTAGGCGCTCTACCCATCCTGTTTGGCCGTCGGCCGTACGCGCTTTGACGTAGGGTACGCCGTTGGCCATCACGGCATTTTCATCCACTAGGATATCCAGGGGCTCGCCAAACTCGAGAATGCCGATGGTTGTCGCGTTGCCATCGGGTCGCTCGCGCAGGGGGGAGGGGGCCAAAATGTTGACCATCAGCCGCACGTTGGTTGGAGTGGTGGAGATATTGGGGGCGGCAGCGCGCATAGCTGCCCCGCGTGTCTGCCCGCTCGCTACCCGCTGATTGGCGGGGGCGATCTGAGCCGGTGTTGCCGGAGCAGAAGCGGTAGTAGACTGGCGGGGTTGAATTTGGTTGCCGCGTGGTACCGCCTGCCGTTGTGCGGGCGAGGCATATGCCTGCCCACGCGAGGCATACGCCTGCCCACCGTAGTCGTCGCTGATGCGTCGAGAGTAGGTGTAGGTACCGCCGTTCTTGAAGTTGCTGTTGTCGGGGGCACCTACCGGGCGATATTGATTGCGCCAGCGAAGGTAGGCCATCATATCGAGGGCGCTGAGAGAGCCCACCGTGCCATAAGCCTCGCCTTTGGCGGTGTTGACCCGGGCTGGGTCAGTTCGCAGCGAGGATTGTGGTTCATAGGTGTCGCCTTGGCGCACTCGCTTGTTGAAGGTCAGCTCGGTAGCTACGCGCCGCCCTTGCCCTCGGTCGAGGATGGAGCCCGAAGTGTAGTTTGGCTTTAGGTCATCCTTCAGCCAGTTTACTTGCCTATTGGGGTCGGTGGGTTGGTAGCCATAGCGCTGATTGGGATTGATCCCCAAGCGGCGCTCCTCACGCCGCAGGGTGGACTCGAGCATATGGGCGCGATCGATGAATTGATCAGTGAATGCGGCGTTTTCTGGCTCGGGATTGATGAGCGAAGAAAAATGGGGTACGCAGCGATCGTAGTAATAGTGAGCCGCATCTAAATAAGCTGTTCGGCCCAAGGTGGGTAGGCTCTGCAGGGCCTGCACTGATTTGAAATAGTAGTAAATCAGTTGCATGGTTTCAGTGGGTGCGCTACAACGCTCCCAGGCTTGCTCGATGCGAGCCATGGGTATGGCATCTCCGGGCCGATACCTTTCGAAGTAGACCTGCATTTCGCGCTCGTAGGCAGTGCAAGAAGCCTGCGCATACAAGCAGGGTGTGGCGATAAGGGACAAGCACCACCCTAAAGCCAGCGCGTGAATCCAACGGGGAAAGCGAACGGTATTCCGATTCATTGTATAAAACTGTGTCCTAACTCTATGGGAATGAGGCCCATGCCCACATTTCCCGATATACAAATATGAAGAACTTCCCGCCACCAAGAGCAGGAAGGCATCGCATATCGTACCTACAGGTAAGAAAACGCCCAAAAGTGTCGAAAAAGTCTACTCGGTGATCACAATCTCCGCCTGGCGCTGTCCAGTATATCCAGGGAGGGGGTCGCCGTTGTAGCTATATTCGATTAAGGACCAGTAGTAGCGACAGGCGTCGACTTGTAACAAATAGCGCAGCGTGAAAGTATCTACGCCGAAGGTGTCTTTTTTGACGTAGTAATCGAAGCGTTGCTCTTGCTCGGCGAGGGCCTCGACGTTTACCTCGCGGGTGCCCACGTTGGTGTAGGCATCCGTAAAGCGAAAGGGGCCAATCACCCCCTCTTGGATGACATCGCGCAGGCGATAAAACTGTGGGTCTTGTCCCATGCTGCCGCTACTGTCGATAAAGACGTCGACGTTGGGCTTACGCCAGACCTCTTCCAGGAGATTGCGTCCGTTGGCATCGAGGTAGGTGATGGTAAAAAATTCGCCTCCGATTTCGTCATCGGTCAAGCCTTTGCAGGGATCCTGGCAAGCAGCCAACCCCAGCAGGATGCCCAGCACCCCAGTTGCGATACCCCAGCGAAAAACCTCTTTCATAGACGGCTGATCTTAGTTATGTTTGAAGGAAAAACAAGAAGCCTACACGGCGACATGGAACCTAAGCTGATAGAACTACCAAACGGCCTGCGGGTGATTTTCCAGCATGTGCCTCACACGCGCACCATTCACTGCGGATATGTCATCAACGCTGGAAGCCGCGACGACCGCCACGGAGAAATAGGCATGGCTCACTTTATCGAGCACATGATTTTCAAAGGGACGACCAAGCGAAAAACCTTCCATATCCTCAACTATCTCGAATCGGTCGGTGGCGATGTCAATGCCTATACCACCAAGGAAAAGACCTGTTTTTATGCCTCGATGATGGCCGAGTACTTCGAGCGGGCCACCGAGCTGCTGACGGATATCACTTTTCACTCAGTTTTTCCTGAAAAGGAAATTCTCAAAGAAAAGCAGGTGATTGCCGAAGAGATCGACATGTACCGCAACACGCCCGACGAGGCCATCTTCGAAGACTTCGACGAGATGATCTTTCCCAACCATGGGCTAGGCCACCCCATCCTCGGTACCAAAGATAGCATCTCTGGCTTTACCCAAAAGCAAGTGCGCGATCATTTGTGGCGTTCTTTTGTGCGAGAGCAGATGGTGTACTCCGTGGTGGGCAATATCACGGAGAAGGAGCTGCGCCGTGTGATCAATAAATACCTGGCTCCGCTCGCTTTGCCACAAGGCTTGCCGCAGCGCCATGCGCCCGGTGAGGCCCGGGTGATCGAGCTCAAGGAGCGCATCGAGCATGATCAGGCACACGAAATCCTGGGTGGGCGCGCCTATGGCATGCGGCAGGAGCTATACGTGCCCTTCATGGTGCTCAACAACCTGCTGGGAGGGCCCGCCATGAATTGCCGCCTCAACCTCAACATCCGTGAAAAGCACGGCCTGACCTACCAGATCAGCTCGTTTTATTCACCTTTCCTCGACTCGGGAATTTGGGGAATTTACTACGCCTGCGAAAAAAACAACCTCAAACGCATCCGTCGCTTGGTCGACAAAGAACTGGACCAACTGATCAAAGCCCCGCTCGGGGTGGTCCGACTCAACCAGGCCAAAAAGCAGTTGATGGGGCAGTTGGTGCTCGGCTATGAAAACCTCCTCAACCAGATGCTAGGCATGGCCAAAGACGTGCTCGACCAAGGTCAGATCATTCCCTTCAACCAGTATCTGCGCGATATCGAGTCTGTCACCGCGGCACAAATCCAGGCTACGGCGCAAGAGCTCTTCCGGGAAGAAGCTCGCTCGCGGGTCACCTACCTGGCTAGCTGATGAGCCGTTGATAAGACAGACGAGTGGTCATTTACCCTAACGCTACTCGCTAGCGGGTTTTCCCTGGAGGTTTTCTGACCATTCCGTTTTTGGATGGTACGCCTCCATTTGTAAAATTTCGATTAGCAGAGAAAACGCTTCATGATAGGTTGTTAGTGCTTCGCATTCGAAATTCGTAATCGGGAATTCGTAATCGAAAGTGCTTCTGGTCAATGTTTTATGCGAATTTCGAATGGTTAATTCATACTACTGGACATGAGCCTTTGGCGCGCTCGTTTTTGGACAAGATGAACAAGAGGGGACAAGATTGACAAGATGGGACAGGATGGCTTTCAGGTGCTTTTGATTTTGAGAATCCTGTCTAAATCGATGATGTCTAGTGGTCTGTGGTTAATTACTTAATCTCGAAGGCGCTAGTCACCCCCCATGTCCTCCTCAAGGGCAATCCATCTTTCGGTTGAGAGCAAAGCTCAACCCTCTCTAAAGGCCCCCTTGAGGGGGCTACGCGGGTGAAAAGCGCCGCAGAAACTAGCCCTCGAAAACGGAGTGGTCATGAAGTTTTTTTGGGGGCTCGCTAAACGATGGTCTTCGTAGCAAGTTAGATAATCATACCATCCATCCATTTTTCATTCCACATTCATCCCACATGAAAGCGTACGACACCCTCAGCGAAGCAATCAAAGACCTCCAATCTCAGGGGTACACTTACGACTTCAACCTGCTACCCGACGGCGTGGCCTGCCAGGAGTTGGATAAGCAGTTTGGCAAGGAAAGTTTTCAAGTCCAAGAGGTATATCGCTTCGAAGGCATGAGCAGCGAAGACGATAGCTCGGTACTATACGTGATCGAAACAGGCTCCGGCGTCAAGGGCACCTTGGTCGACGCTTACGGAACTTATAGCGAGTCCCTTTCGGCAGGCATGATCGAAAAGATGCGTATCCGCTGATCATTTTCCATCCTCCATCACCTTCTTTTTTATGCCCAAACGCACAGACATTGCCGATATTCGCCGCGACTACCGTCAAGGGGAATTAGATGAGACACAAGTAAATCAGGATCCCTTCCAACAGTTCGACCAGTGGTTTCAGGCAGCGGTACAGAGCGAAGTGCCCGAGCCCAATGCCATGGCTTTATCCACGGTGATGGAAGGTCGTCCATCCAGCCGCATTGTGTTGCTCAAGGACTTCGACGCCCGAGGCTTGGTGTTCTACACCAATTATGAGAGCAACAAGGGCAAAGCCATCGCCGCCCATCCTATGGTAGCCCTCACCTTTTGGTGGGCAGAGCTAGAGCGACAGGTGCGCATCGAAGGCAAAGCCGAGCCAGTCCCGGCCCAGGAGTCAGACGAATACTTCTTTAGCCGCCCTCGCGGCAGTCGGATAGGGGCCTGGGCCTCGCCGCAGAGCCAAGAGATTGCAGATCGGGAGGTGCTAGAGCGCCGCGCCGAGCAACTGCACAGGCAGTACGGAGAGGAGATTTTTGTGCCACGGCCTCCGCACTGGGGCGGCTATCGCGTAGTGCCAGACTTCTTCGAATTTTGGCAAGGGCGCAGCAATCGCCTACACGACCGTATCGCCTACCGATTGCAGCCCGATAGGAGCTGGCAAATCCAACGCCTCGCGCCCTGAGTGCGTATGATCAACAAGCCTGCGGGCGTTTCTTCTCACCATTTTTCCGTATGAAATCACTCCATCTATTTTACTGGCTCTGTATCTTGCTGGGGGTGAGCCTCTTTGTGGCAGGATGCCGCCAGGCACCTTGCGAAAAGATCACCTGCCTCAACGGAGGCACCTGCCTTGAGGGAAACTGTGATTGCCCGCAGGGCTTCACCGGGGCTACCTGTGAATCCTTCGAATCCAACGAATTCTTGGGCACCTATACCGCTGAATACGGCGATTGCTTGAACGTATCCCCCAATCACCGGGTCGATATCGACATCAGCGGCGGCAACGATACCACCACCCAACTGCTGATTTATCGCTTGGGCGACTATGCCTGCCCCGGCGGCGAGCTAGCGGTCGCGGCTTCGGTTACCCTCAACCAATTGACCATCCCCGCTCAGACCATCGACTGTGGCGGCGTCGAATACAGCTTTAGTGGCAGTGGAGAGTTGCAGGGCAACCTGCTCACCCTCAACTTCACCAATCGCTACGCAGGCAATGAAGATGTTTGCACCGCTACTCTAAGGAAAGAGCTCTGATGCATCGATCGGCGCTAAAAAACCTAGAAAGCCGCTTCTGCACGAGCAGAGGCGGCTTTCTAGATAATATTTGGCGGGAAAATGGCTGCGCCGTATCCATCAAAGTCGGTCAAGCACAAGAACCCTGCTCTTGCAGTTCTTCTGGTAATTTGACGCTGTAAATGATCTTGCGGACGGTATCGAATTGTAGGTAAGGATATTCTTCGAGCAAAGCCTCGATGGCGTCGGCTGAGCGCATACCATTTGCTCGCAGATCCAGGTACAACTGCTTGATCTCAAAATCACGGATGGCCTTCTGATTGAGCAAGTCCAACTGGACCAGCCTCTCGTACAGCTCGTCGGGAATAATCTGGCGAATGGGATTCCTCATAAGCTCCTCTCTTTAACATTGAACGTGAGATGAGGTAGCTCTGCTGCATAGGCAATCCAGTTGGCGGTGATTTTGAGGCTGAATAACGGACAAATGCTCCTTCGGCAAAAGGTAAATATCCAGAACCATGATTCGGCCATTCCTATGCTTCGTACTAATAGTTGAAGCCCAGGCTGACCACTAATCGGTTGATGACCCGCTGGCTAGTGAGGGTCGGCTGGAAAATTTCGGTTGACCCTAGGGTGTAGGGGGCGGCTTTACCCATTTGCCGCTGATTTACTAGGGAAACGTCGAGGAAGAAATTCGGTTGCCTGATGCCCGCGCCCAGGGTGAAAAACAGCCGCTCAGCGTCTAGTCGTCGGGTAGCTGCCAGCTCGGCAGGATCTTGACCGATCAGCTCGCGAAAGTCTCCGGCCTCGGTCTGCAAGGTGAGGTATTCCTGCCCGGCCCTGCTGAGGGGGCTGCTGTGGTAAGCAAATCCCGCCCGAACCCGAAACATGTCCATGCGGGCTTCGCCGCCTAGGCGCAAGTTGATGGCCGATTGAAAGAGCTGGTTGATCTCGCTGTTTTCAGGAGAAAAATCCACCACGTTGGGATCGTTGATGCTGCCAGAAGCCGAGCCAAGGCTCGCCGCGCTGTAGTCGACGTACTCGAGATCTGCCGAGACGAGGCCCTTTTTACCCAGCAAAACCATCAACCCTGCGGTGGCGCGAAAAGGGGTCGTCAGGTTGTAGTCAAACTCCCCGGCGGGAAGTGCGCCACTGACCGTGACCGGAAAATCCTCGCCCGTGCTATCCGTACCGATATAGGTCAAGTTCAGCTCCGTGGTAGAAATCTCATCCGTCAGAGAGAAAAAAGTAGGCGTTTGAGCCGAAATCCCGATCCGTACCGCATCTGTGGGGCGATAGATCAGGCCGATTTTGCCGTTGATACCTGTACCCCGGGTGGTAAACCGCTCGGTGAAGGCCAAAGACTCGAAGGGAAATTCTAACTGCCCGCCTTCATCCACATAAAATTCGTGGTAATTCTCCGGATCGGCTTCATTGAAGTCGAATATGTTTTCGTAGCGAATGTGCTGCAACGCGATGGCTCCTCCCAGATACAAGCGATTGCTAAAGTTGGCTCCAAGCGCCGCATACCACTCATTGCGGCGACCAGATTCGGCGATCTGCACCGTCTGCGTGATCCTGCCATCATTTACCGAGGGAAAGTAGGCTCCGGCTTGATCGGGCAAGGGATTGATGGCAAAAGCTGCGTAGTAGAGCTGGCTGTAGCCGTTGACATTGTCCAGCGCTACGTTCAGGTCCGTCTCAGGAATGCCTTGGCTCTGCGCAGCCCACTGATCAGTGATTGAGCTATATGGATTGAATGCGCCACTGACTGCCGAGCTGCGGTTGTAGTTTTCGAGGTTGTTGTAGCCTATGGCAAACGTGTAAGAGACGATGCCTTCTTCGACCAACTCTCGCTGCTGCCCCCGGGTGCGGTAGTTCATGGTGTTAAAGGCGATGCCAAGGCTGGGCAAGCGTAGCACCGCTTCGGAGGCGACGTTGGTCCGGTCAAGGAAGTTGGCTTTGGTACTGATGAAGCTGACCTCGGGCGTGACCGAAAAGCTGGAGCTGCGGTAAAATCCTAGCCCTGCAGGATTGAGGGTAGCCGAGGTGAGGTCGGCCCCGACTGCGGAGTAGGCGCCGCCCATGCCTAGGCTGCGTGCGGTGCCTATGAGGTTGCTTTGGGTATGGATCAGGGCATCCCCGGGCGTCTGCGCGGCCAGGGGAGAGAGCAACATCAAGCTGATGATCCAGATGAATAAGCTACGGGTATGCATAGAGGTAAGGGTACTTTTTTAGCGAACTTACGCAAAAAGGCGAGCCATGGCTCGCCTTGATGAATATCAGTGTTGATTTCCTTATCAGTTACCACCCCGTCGTCGAGGCGAAGAGCTACTGCTATTGCGCGAGCCGGAGTTGTTGCCACCAGTGTTACGCTGGATCGAGGGTGCTGATCGTCGGCTAGGACTGCTGCGAGGCGGATCGTAGCTGCGGCGCGGGGGGCTGCTGCGATTGGGAGCCGTATGCACCGGCGTTTGGCTACGCCTAGTGTTGATCGAGGGTGAGCTACGGCGAGGGCTATTGCGGTCTAGGTCTGTGTTGCGCGAAGGGTTGGGCGTACTACGGCGAGGAACTGAAGCCCGGGTTTCACGTACGGTACGCTGCACTTCGCGGGGCGTAGCTTGCTGTACAGGCTGTCGGGGCTGAAGGTATGACTGGTGGTTTTGCACGTTGCGTGTATTGCGGCCTGTCGGGCTCGTCTCTCGTGCAACCGTGGGGTTGCTGCGGTTAGGCTGCAGACTCGAGCTGCGACCCTGTAAGGTCGTCTGACTCCGGCTAGAGGGCGTGGCTCCTCTGCGCCGCGTAACGGGGGAGACGTTGTTTCCGCCCCCACCATTGGCCCCGATCACGGTCGGGCGATTATAAAACCCTGGTGGGCAATAGGCGGGTCCACCCAAGCCCCCTCTATAAAAGTAGGGATCATAGTAATTGCCCCAACCACCATTTACCCCCCCGAAGAAGGGGTCATAGCCATAGTAGGCCGACACGTAAGGGTTGTAGTAGGAGTTGTTCCAGCTATTCTGCCCGTAAAAGGGCTGATTGAAGCTCGACCAACCCATGGACCAGCGGGTACCAAAAGGATCATAGGGTGCCGCAAAGCGCGGGCTATTCCAGTTGTACCATCCATACTGGTTGTACCAACGATTCCACGTAGGAGTACCCATCACAAAGTACAGATCATTGCTGTAAAATGGGTCGTAGTAGCGGAAGGAGCGGCTGGCTGGCTGGTGAAAGCGACGCAGACGACGCGAGAAAACGAAGTCATCATCGTCGTAGTAGGTATCGTAATAGTCGTCCACCGGAGGCCGTTCAGCGTACGCCTCAGCATCGTAAGGATCGTTGGATCGGCCCGAAGATTCTTCTACCGCCAGGGGCTCGGTCTGGTCGCTCCTGCTGTAATAGACGTCGTCATACTCCGTGGTAGAAGCATAGCGAGGGGTATTACAGGCAGAGACTGCTACTCCTAGTATCACGATGAGGTATGCCGGTAAATATTTCATAGGTCGTAGTCGGTTCAGCATCATAGGATATATTCAAAAAGCACAAAAGCTAATATACGCAAAAAATAGCACTCTCAGGCATCGAGTTGACTTAGAAGTCGTCTTTTGAAGAAGGGCTAAGTTAGCCGCAATTGCGCTAAGGTATCTTGTTCTCACTTTCTATTTACGAGACTCGCCCCAAAAAGATAAAGTATTTACCATCCGCGCCAATCCAGAGGATCAGCGTGCGATAGCCGCCACTTTGCCCCATGATACCTGTTAAAAAATACTGGCCAAGGGTTAACATTGCATCTCTCAGGCCCTATCTTTGCGTAAGCCTGCCATATATCCCTACTCATCAACTTAGCCCTTATGTCGCAATCGCTCACGGCTGAAGCCATTGAACAAGTCCTTTCTTCTCACTACATCGGCCACCTGGCCTGTAGCTTGCACGACACCCCCTACGTGGTACCCATCACGTATTACTACGACGCAGCTTCCAATAGCCTCATCGGCTATACCGCCGAGGGACGCAAAGTCGAGGTTCTGCGCCAAAACCCCAACGTGTCGGTGGCTGTCTCTGAGATCGACGACCTCTCTCACTGGAAGTCGGTGATCGTCGGTGGTCGTTTCGAAGAGATCACAGGCACAGCGTCTCTCAAGGCCCTGCACTTGCTGATCACCAAGCTCGAAGCCCTCATCAATGAGGAAGGCAAGCAGCACGTGGAGCGCATTCGCGACATGGCTCGGGCCAACGAAACCAAGGACAAGGTCATCTACCGCATTCACATCGAGCAGAAGCACGGGCGCTTTGAGGTCGGCGACCTTAAGCTCGACGTGTAGGGAGGACCTTCGGAGGTCTCAGTTTGACGTTCAGCGTTAAAAACGTCTTAAATCCACTCACCTATATGAACGGTCAGGGGTATAAGGGAATAGGGTATAAGGCGCTCAGGCACAGCGTTTACTTACCGTTCATCTTGGCTCATTCGGTGGCCGCCCAAGCGGCTATATCCACTCACCTATATGATAAGGGCCATAGGGGACTTCGGCACAGGCCAGCCCCCCCATATTGGCTCACTCAGTGGCCGCCCAAG
>CAYVAP010000062.1:0-12622 GCA_964449365.1 uncultured Bacteroidia bacterium | reverse complement strand
AGTCGAAAAATAACCTCCCTTTTTCCATTTTAGGCAAAGAAATACAACCCCCTGTCTATCAACTTTTTACTCTGCGCCTCTGCGTGAAACAAAAGGGGGAAGTCATTCTTTGAGCCTTGCTAAGCCTACATTTTCCAAAAGACCTCCAAATCTTATGTGCAAGCGACCTCTCTTTACCACGTTTTTCCTCGCGCTGAGCTACCTGCTGCTAGCCCAGGCCCCTAATGGCTCAGTGATCAACAGCCGGGTGATCGGCGAAGCCCTCAATGGCTTTGGCGGTACCCTGTCCCCTTACGATGCCTTTGGCGCTGGGCTGACTGCCATTGGCGACCTCGACAACGACGGCGTCGAAGACTTGGCCATCGGTGCCCCCGGACGGAGCAGCGGCGCCCCCACCGACGGGGCGGTTTGGATTCTGTTCATGAACAGCGACGGCACAGTCAAAGACGAATACAAGATCGACGAATTTTCTGGCGACCTCACCGACACCATCCCCGGCCAGGAAGCCTTTGGCCAAGGCTTGGCCTACCTGGGCGACCTCGACGGCGATGGCCGCCCCGAGCTGGCCGTGGGTGCTCCCGGCAACACCAACGCCCAGGGCCTCAACCCTGCCGACTCGGGCGCGGTGTACATTCTCTCGCTCAATCCTAATGGCACGGTGCAGGCCCAGACCCTGCTCGGCAACAACCGCAACGGCCTGCCTGACACCCTGGACAACGGCGATCACTTTGGCTACGCGGTGGCCAACGCTGGCGACCTCAACGGCGATGGCCGCCCCGAGCTGGCGGTCGGCTCCTGGGGCTACAATGGCTCACGGGGCGCGATATACGTCCTCTTTCTCAATGCCGATGGCACGGTGGACGACTTCGAGCGCATCAGCCAGGCCGAAGCGACCTTCGAGCCGCCGCTGAGCACCAGCTACCACTTTGGCTGCAGCATCGCCCGCATCGACGACGTCAATCGCGATGGACTGCCCGACCTCGCGGTGGGGGCCTACGGCAGCGACGAAGGCGGCTCTTTCCGTGGGGCCTTGTGGATCTTGCGCATGCAGCCCGATGGCACCGCCGCGAACCTGACCACCATCAACGGCGATCATCCTCTGCTACGCGACACCCTGAATGACTTCGACTACTTAGGCTGGAGCGTGGCCCACCTCGGCGACCTGGACGGCGATGGCCGCGGCGAGTTGGCGGTGGGCGCACCGCGTACCAATACCGGCGGCAATGGCTCGGCTGAGGGGCAGGTCTATGTCCTCTATCTGGGCGGCGAAGGTGTGCTGCGCAGCTTCAGCCTCATCAGCGAGGACGATGGCAATCTCCAGCAGTCCATTCCTGCCTTTGCGAGCTTGGGCAGTGCCGTGGCCAACCCCGGCGACCTGGATGGCGATGGCCTGGAGGACCTGCTCATCGGTGCGCCGGGCTACGGCGGTGGCGTCAATGGCGAAGGGGCCTTTTTTCGCCTGACCCTAGAGGGCCAAGGCGAGGCCAGCGTGCAAGGCCGGGTCGTGATTTTTCCCGACGGACAATCGCAGACGCTCAGCGGCGGGCAAGCCTACCTCTTCGACCTCTACGACGAAGATCCCGATCTCTTTGGCCATGATACCACGGCTCAAACCGCGGTGAACGCCAACGGCGAGTTTACCTTTACCAATGTGCCTTTGCGCGACTATTTCCTCAAGGTGGTGCCGCCCACCGATACCCTCTTCGACGGTTACTACGTGGCGGACACGGCCTCTCGGCCTCTGAGCTTTCGCTTCAAGAGCGCGTTGCAGGTGCAGGGCGACACCACCCTGTCCGATGTCTTTGTGCGGCAATTTTCGGCCGGTACCAACACGAGAAGCACCTTCGTGGGCTATGCCTACTTTCCCGATCGGCCGCGCAAGCGCAGCACCGAGGAGCTCATCGAAGCGGCTGACATTCCCCTGCTGCTGAGTGTGACAGGCAGCGACAGCGTGGTGGGCTTCACCCGCACCGATAGCCTGGGCTTTTTCACGCTGGGGGGCATGATCCCTGGCGATAACTACGACCTGCTAGTGGATGTGCCGGGCCTGCCCATGGACTCGGCCACGGCCATTGACTTTACTTACCCCAGCAACACCGACACCCTGGAGGTGGCCGTGCTGATCGATTCAGCGGCCATCTTCCTGGATTTCAACCCGGCTACCAACCTGGAAACCATGCGTCAGCGGGCGGATGGTCTGCGGCTGGGTCCAGTACCGGCCCGCACCCACCTGATGGTGCGCTGGCAAGGAAAGGTGCCTGCCTCGGTGCACTATCGCATCCGCGACCTGCAAGGCCGTGTGCTGCCTGCCACCCTCGACGCGCGCGGTGAGATCACGCGCCTAGACCTGCGCGGTTTGCCGCCAGGGGTCTATCTGCTGGAGGCCCGTAGCGCCGATGGGCTGTGGCTGCGGAAGTTCCGCAAGGAATAATAGCCCGGCGCTGCTTGCTGATGGCAGGCCAAGGCATCTTCGGGGGTGTCTTGGCCTGCGTTGCTTTTGTCGCTTTCCTCCCCCTCGATCCGCCCCCTCTCACGCCAATCGCCAGAAGAGCTGGCCTGGCTTCAGCCCCTGCTGCAGCAATTACAGGAGGCGAAGGTAGAGGTAACTGTGCAACCCTCCCCTCAGCAGCCTACGATGGCCGCGATGGAGGGCTTGCTGACCTACGTGCAAGAAACCTCTTTTCCTGCCATCGACCGCGTCGAAATCCCCCACCGAGACCTGCGCAAGGCAAGGTAAATGGCGTCGTTCTTCGGCGCTTCCGCACGTCGAATATGGCTCGTCGGAGAAAAAAGAGCCTGAGCGCAGGTTGTTCTTGACGATGCCCGAAGGGTTTTATGAACGCTTCTTCGACGATCCGTTCTTCTCTGAACTGACGGCCCGCTTTCACGTAAACATGATCATCTTTCAGGAAGACCACCCAACCATTGTGCGATGGATCAGGTATTAGCACGTCGCCCAATCATCCGTGGCCTGCTCCGGGAGATTTACGACATGACGGTGGACCAGGCTCCCGTCGAAACCCAACTCATCATGGACGATGAACGGGGGCATTACTTGCTGTTTTCCGTGGGGTGGCACGGGCGCGATTGGGTCTATAGCAGTTTTGTCCACCTCGACCTCAAGCCCGACGGGCAAGTATGGCTCCAACACGACGGGACCAGCCTCAAGCTTGCCGAAGAACTGGTCAAACGAGGCATTCCGCAGCAGGACATCGTGCCTGGGTTTCATAAACCCTCGGTGCGGTCGCTCTTGGGTGGATGGGGCGTGGGGTGAAATTGATGGTGGCTTGGGAATGCGATTTAGGGGGGCTAACGTTATGCTGCGCCCTTTGCTGTAGCGGATTATTTTGGGATAGGTCTTGGGTTGGCTTTTATCGGACTGGGAGGTTTGTCTTGTACTCGATAACCAATCAATTTTAAAAAGCGAATCTGCATAAAAAAATATGTAGATTCACTTTTTAAGCGTAGATTACCGTATGATCACGCGTCAAATATTAGCTCCCATCCTTGATCAGGTCGGTAAATACTCGGTCATTATGATTACTGGGCCAAGGCAGAGTGGAAAGACTACCTTGATTCGAGAACATTTTCCTGAGCTACCCTATTTGTCTCTGGAAAATCCTGACACTCGACAACAGTTGCAGGCCGATCCCAAAGCCCTGTTTCGTCAGTATGGGCATCGGTTGATCCTGGATGAGGTACAGCGCCTACCTATCCTGTTGTCTTACATTCAGGGCATCGTAGATGAGGACCGGGATAGTCTGTTTATTCTCAGTGGCAGTCAGAACTATTTGATGATGGAGGGCGTCAGCCAGACCCTCGCTGGCCGGGTAGCGCTGTTCTATTTGCTCCCCCTGAGCTATCCCGAACTAAGCTCAGCTGGCTACCAGGAGGCAACCCTCAACGACCTCATCTGGCAAGGAGGCTACCCAAGAATATACGACCGCGGGGTAGATGCAGCTACCTTTTACCAAAGCTACCTGGAAAGGTACGTGCAGCGTGACGTTCGTTTGATCCAAAACGTAGGTAACCTCAACGTTTTCACCCAATTCCTCGCGGTCTGTGCCACTTTCGCTGGACAGACCTTGAATAAAAACGCTTTAGCCTCCGCCGCTGGCGTTAGTCATAGCACGGTCGACAATTGGCTATCCATTTTGGAGGCTTCTTACCTCATCTACCGTGTCAACCCCTACTATCGAAACTTCAAAAAGCGATTGATCAAAAGCCCTCGGCTCTACTTTTACGATACTGGGCTAGCTTGTGCCCTGCTCCGCATTCAGTCCGCCGAGGCTTTGCAAAACTATTACCAAAGGGGCGCCCTGTTTGAGAATTGGGTGGTGACCGAGTTGGCCAAAACCTACTACCACACCGGTGCCCGCCCCCCTTTTTACCACTGGCGAGACAGCAACCAGCGAGAAATCGATTTATTGCTGGATCATGGTGCGACCATCCAACCCATCGAGATAAAATCCGGGAGCACCTACCGCGATGACTTTTTTAAGCACCTGACATGGTTTACTGAGCTAAGCCCCATTCCGGTTGAAACCCCGACCGTCATTTACGGCGGCGAACAAGATTGGGAGGCAGCCTATGGCCAATTATTGAGCTGGCGGCGGTTGCGCTCAATTCGTTCGATACATTGATTGGTTGACCCTGACTTGCCACGTGAAGGATGGATATGTCTCCGTGGGGTGCCCCGAGCCGAACGGAGTCGGCGAGATCAAGGCGCTACGGTGTTGGACCCCCTGTCCCGCCAGGAAGGTTACAGTCATACCAACCACAGGTAGCCCGGCGGGTGTAGGACAGTTTTCCTATTTTAAGGCGATTCACCCCCTGTGTCCCCCTCAAGGGGGATTTGGCCCTTCTGCTGAGCGAAGTTCAGCACCTCTATAAGGCCCCCTTGAGGGAGCGACGGGGGTGAAAAACGATCTTAAGGAATTTTGACCTACGCCCGAGGCGGAAGCCGCGCTACCTTTTCCCTCCAAATTCGTACCTTTCTTTAAAACTAGGCCATGTCCCTTCCTCAGCAACCTTTTAGCAACGTACAGCTCGAACTATTGAAGCTATTCGCCGACGATGTCTCGGAGGAAGACCTCATCGTGATCAAGCGCATGCTGGCTGGCTATCGCCTGCGCAAAGCCACCGCAGCCGCCGATGCCATGTGGGACGACCAACAGTGGACGGCAACCGATATGGAGCGGCTGCTGCATCAGCATGAGCGGACGCCCTATAGAAGGGGACGCGATGAAACACATCAGCCATGAAGGTCGTGCTAGATACCAATGTGTTACTTGTCGCCATTTCTAGTCGTTCTCCCTATCATTGGGTATTGAAGCGGCTTGAAGCAGGTGATTACACGCTATGCGTGACACACGATATCTTGGAAGAGTATGAAGAGATCGTGGAACAACATCTGGGTCTGACTGCTGCTCAAGAAACCATAGCAGGTTTGCTACAACTTCCTAACCATGAGCAGGTAGAAAAATACTATTTCTGGAATTTGATCACCCAAGACCCGGACGACAACAAGTTTGTCGATTGCGCTGTGGCCTGCAATGCAACCTTTATCGTAACGGAAGATAAGCACTTTCGTGTCCTGGCTGACATCCCGTTTCCTAAGGTAGAGGTGATTGGCGTGGAGGAATTCAAATGTCGTCTGGAATAGGACCTCGATCCCTAGCCTCTCTGTACCTCAGGTGCGAATCATTTTCGGGGCTATGCTCTGGCTGATTGTTCCCATGTCCTGGCTGGACGGGGTCTGTAAGACCAAGGTGGTACTGGGTTCTAAAGAACCTGTATTGCCATAGGCAGGATGAGGTCATGCCACCTCGCAGGAAAACAGCAAACCGGATCACTTGTCTCGCCCAAAATCCGTGTCTTCCCCATGATCATCACCATCCAACTCCAATCGCCAGAAGAGCTGGCCTGGCTTCAGCCCCTGCTGCAGCAATTACAGGAGGCGAAGGCAGAGGTAAAAGTGGAGCCGCCCCCGCAAGCATCAGCGACTTCCTTGCCCTCGGATGCGTCCTGGCAGGACTTCTTTGCCGGTTGGGGCGAGTTTTCCGAGGATTTTATGGCGGAACGGGGGCAGCCGCCACATCAAGCACGAGATTGGTTTGAGTGATGAACTATCTACTCGATACCAACATCTGCATTTGCCTGATCAAGCAAGAGCCACCTCAGGTGAAAGTTCGCTTCGATCAAATTCCATCGCGAGTGAGCAGGGGCACCTCATCAATGGCGAGGTTGGTATCAAGCGCGACTACCTGCATGGCTACCATTCCCCTTCGATGTGATCAAACGTTTCTTTCACGTCTTGGCGGATGGCCTCGGCTTCCTCATCTGGTTTTCGCCTATCCGTCTGCCGACTCACCCAAACACCTCCCCCAATTCAATTTGCAGGCCCGGCAGCAGGTCGGTTTCCAGAATCTCCTCGTCGGTGAGGGGACGCTTGCCGATGAAAAGGCCGTCTTCGTTGCGGAGGAAGCGGCTCACCGCCCGATTGGCGGGATCGGCCAGCCAATATTCTATGACGCCCGCTTCTTCGTATAGGGTGAATTTTTCGCGCATCTCTCGCTGCGTGTTGCCGGGCGAGAGCACCTCGATCACCAGGTCGGGAGCTCCTTTACAGCCTTGCACGTCGAGCTTGCTGTCGTCGCAGACCATGCAGAGGTCGGGCTGGACCACGGTGTAGGTCTCCTCGTCTGGATCCTGGTGCTTGCGAGGTAAGCGTACGTCAAAGGGGGCAACGAAAACCTCACAGTTGCGATGCAGCAAAAACTGACCGACAAAAATGTGCAACTTTCCCACGATCTTCTGATGGTAGAGGTTGGGTGCAGGGGACATCAGCGCGATCTTACCCCGCAACAACTCCAGCCGCTCTTGCAGTTGCCAGCTTAGGTAATCGGCGTAGGAGTAGCGCTTGTCCAAATCCAACTGACTGAGGTTGGTGATAGCCATATGGTCTGCGTCTTATTTAGCTAAAGATACGAAAAGCGCGGAAAAGGATGATGGCTTGAGGGGAGTCTATTCAGACTTTCCCTTCTAGAAGGTCGTCTCCCCCGCTCTCACCTCACCTATATGAACGGTCAGGGGAATAAGGGTATAAGGTGGTCAGGTACAACATTTACCCTCCGTTCCTCCTGACTCACTCAGTGGTCGCTCAAGCGGCTAAATTTATTTTCAACCTTGAACGTTGAACCACGAAACTAATGCCTAGGCTGTCCCCCCCTTCGTCGATCCCCGTTGCCCATTCCCCTATCCTTCCCTATCTTGAGGCATGAACCAACGCTCTATCCTCAGATTGACCCTCTTGGGCCTCGTCTTGCTGGTTGCACCGGGACTGACGGCCCAGACCATCGACCTGGACCTGTTCCAGGCCATGCAGCCGCGCCACATTGGGCCGGCGGGCATGAGTGGGCGCGTGACCAGCATCGACGCTGTTACCGCCAACCCCGACATCATCTACATCGGCACCGCCTCGGGCGGGCTGTGGAAGTCCGAGTCGGGCGGCATCGACTGGACGCCCATTTTTGACGATCAGCCTACCGCCTCCATCGGTGCGGTGGCCATTTACCAGAAAAACCCCGACATCATCTGGGTGGGTACCGGTGAGGGCAACCCCCGCAACAGCCAGAGCAGCGGCGCGGGCGTCTTTCGCTCCCTCGACGGCGGCAAAAGCTGGACCTACCTGGGCCTCAAGGAGACCCGCAACATCCACCGGGTGATCATCCACCCCGACAACCCCGACGTGGTCTATGTGGGGGCGCAGGGCGTGGCCTGGGGCGAATCCGAGCACCGCGGCCTCTACAAAACCACCGACGGCGGCCAGACCTGGAAGAAAATCCTCTACGCCAATGAGACCACCGGCATCGCCGACCTGGTGATGGACCCGGCCAATCCCAACAAGCTCTTTGCCGCCATGTGGCAATTCCGCCGCTGGCCCTGGTTCTTCCAGTCGGGCGGCGAAGGCTCTGGCCTCTTCGTGAGCTTCGACGGCGGCGAGACCTGGCAGGAGCGCAGCGACGCGGACGGCCTGCCCAAGGGCGAACTGGGCCGCATGGGCCTGGCCGTGGCCCCCAACAACCCCAAGGTGGTCTATGCCCTGGTCGAGTCGAAAAAGAATGCCCTCTACCGCTCGGACGACGGTGGCTTCAGCTTCCGCAAAATCAACGACGACGAGAGCATCGGCAACCGCCCTTTCTACTACGCCGACCTCTACGTCGATCCCAAGAACGAAAACCGCCTCTACAGCATCCACTCCACCGTAACCTGGAGCGAAGACGGCGGCAAATCCTTTCAGACCCTGCTGGCCTACGGCGGCGACGGCGCGGTACACCCCGACCACCACGCCTGGTACATTCACCCCGAAAACAACCGCCTGCTGATGAACGGCAACGACGGCGGCATGGCCATCTCCCGCGACATGGGCGACAACTGGCGCTTCATCGAAAACCTGCCCCTGGCCCAGTACTACCACATCAACTACGACATGGACATGCCCTACCACGTCTATGGCGGCATGCAGGACAATGGCTCCTGGCAAGGCCCCGCCTACGTGTGGCGCGCGGGGGGCATCCGCAATGCGTACTGGACCGAGCTGTTTTTTGGCGATGGCTTCGACGTGGTGCCCGACCCGGAGAACAACCGTTACGGCTACGCCATGTCGCAGGGCGGCAACCTGGGTTACTACGACATCGAGACGGGTGAGAGCCGCGCCCTGCAACCGCGCCACCCCGAGGGCGTGGAGCTGCGCTTCAACTGGAACGCAGGCATCGCGCAAGACCCCTTCGACCCGGCCACCGTCTATTACGGCAGCCAGTTTGTGCACCTGAGCCGCGACAAGGGCCTCACCTGGGAAATCATTTCGCCCGATCTCACCACCAACGATACCAGCAAGCAAAAGCAACTGCAATCGGGCGGCCTGACCTACGACGTCACCGACGCCGAAAACTACACCAGCATCCTGGCCATTTCGCCCAGCCCGGTGGATGAACAGGTGATCTGGGTGGGCACCGACGACGGCAACCTGCAACTGACCCGCGACGACGGCGCGACCTGGACCAACCTGATCGACAAGCTGCCCGGCGCACCCCAGGGCGCGTGGATTCCGGTCATTCACGCCTCCGAGCACGCAGCGGGCGAGGCCTTCGTGGTCATCAACGACTACCGCCGCAACAACTGGAAGCCTTATCTCTACCACACCGATGACTACGGCCAGAGCTGGACCCGCCTGGTCAAGGACGGCGACGTAACTGGCCACTGCCTCTCGGTGGTGCAGGACCCCGAGGCGGAAAATCTGGTGTTTCTCGGCACGGAGACGGGCCTCTACGTGAGCATCGACAAGGGCGACCATTGGACCCGCTGGGAGGAAGGCTATCCCACGGCCCCCACGCAGGACCTCAAGATTCACCCCC
The DNA here is from genome assembly GCA_964449365.1 of uncultured Bacteroidia bacterium. Taxonomy (GTDB): domain Bacteria; phylum Bacteroidota; class Bacteroidia; order J057; family J057; genus CAYVAP01. The sequence goes on along the minus strand of CAYVAP010000062.1, from coordinate 3,206 downwards.
GCGAGGGTGACTTGATCATCGGCACCTTTGGGCGCTCAGCCTGGGTGATCGACGACATTCGGCCCCTGCGCGCGCTGGCCATGCAGGGCGCAGAGATGCTGGAGAAGGAGCTGGTGGTCTTCGAGCCGCCGCAGGCGGTGCTGGCCGGCTATGGGCAAGCGGCAGGGACGCGCTTTGCCGCCGATGCCATCTACAGCGGCGACAATCGCCGGGGCGGGGCGCGCATCAGCGTGTATCTGACCCGACCGGAGGACGCTTCGACCGGCTCAGCGACCGATGCTCCGCAAAGCTCAGGGTCCGAGGAGATGACCGCCGACGCGGAGGAGGACGCTCAGCCTAAGGTCAGCTACGACAGCGTCAAGCTGGAGATTCTGGACGGGAGCCGGGTGATCCGTACCCTTTACGCCGAGGCCGACACCGGGCTGAACATCCTGCGCTGGGGCCTGCGGCAAAAGGGCGTGCGTCGCCCTGGCAGCCAACCGCCCAAAGACCCCCGCGACGAGCCGGGCGGGCGCAGCGTCTTGCCGGGTACCTACACCGTGCGGGTGAGCTATGGCGAGAGCGTCGATTCTGCCGAAATCGAGGTGCTGCACGACCCCCGCGTGGAGATGAACCTGGAAAACCTGCAAGCCAACGCCGCCCTGATGGACCAGGGCATGCAGTACATGGGCCTGGCCACCGCTGCGGTGGATCAACTGCGCGAAGCGGAAAAGTCGCTCCAGCAGATCAGCGAGCTGATCGCCATGCAGGAGGGAGAGCCGCACAAGGAGTTGAAGAAGCAAACCAAAGCGCTGCAAGACAGCGTTACGCAGCTGTTGCAAGCCTTCCTGGGCGATGACACCAAGCAGGGCATCTACCGCGATCCCTCGGTGATCACCAGCAAGCTATGGCCGCTTTACAGCTTCCTGGACGTGGAAAGTGGTCGCCCCTACCAGACGCAGCAGTTGGTGCTCGATGACTTCAAGCAGGCCGTGCTCGGCGGGGTTGGCGAGGTAAATACCTTCTTCGAAGTGGATTGGGAGCCTTACGTTGAGGCCGTGAAGGAAGCTAGGCTGTCGCCCTACAAGGTGTTTGAGCCGATTGGATTGGAGCGGTAATGGGTGATTCGTGATTCAAAACTCACCGATAGAAAAGGTAGGCGGAACACGATATGCGGTCGTCAGGCAGAGTAGGGGCTTCGGCACAGGCCAGCCCCTCACATTGACTCATTCAGGGGCGGCATTAAGCGGCCAATTTTACTCCGAACCACGAACTCCGAACCACGAACCTTCTTCACTGAGCCCCAAATCGTGTTGCCTGAGCCTCGGGCGGAATGTCTGTCTGCCCAGTGAGGATCTGCTCAGTGAGCAGCCGCGACGTGTAGGGGCCTAGCAGCATGCCCTTGCTCCCAAAACCACCCAGCACATGCAGATGCGGAATTTCTGGATGGGTACCCACGATGGGCCGTCGGTTGGGCGTGGTGGGCCTAGCGCCCGCCCAATGGCTCACCACTCGATAAGGCACCTTGATGGCTTTTTGCAAGTAGCTTTCGATCTCGGCGCGCCCCGCTTCGCTGGGGGCCAGATCTTCGAATTGATTGGCGTAAGTGGCACCGCAGACCCATTTTTCGCCGCCGACGGGCAGCAAGTAGATCTTTTTGCTCAGCAGAAAAGGCAAATGCAGTTCGGGCGCCTCGATGGTGAGAATCTCCCCCTTGTTGGGGATCACGCGCAGAAAATAGAACCAAGGGTTATGGGCCAATCGATGGCCTTCGCAGCAGACCAGATGGTCGAAGGGGAGCTTTTCGCCGCGTAGCTGCACGGTCTTGGCGGCGAGATCGATTTCGTGATAGGGCAAATGACCGCTGAGGCGGCGCAGGTGATGGTGCATTTCGAGCTGATGCTGAAGGCCGTCGATCACCTGCCTGGTATCAGCCCAACCACAGCCTCGAATCATGAGGCCACCGTGGGGGTTGATCACTTGTTCGGGCTGTAAAGGCTGCTCCTGAAAGTCCACCAAGTGAGCAAACTCGGGCGCATTGGCCCGCCCAGTCCATTTGTTGTACTCCTCGGTGGTCTTGAAGGGGCGGTAGATGTCGCGGTAGTGTAGGTGGGCCTTGGCCTCGGCGCAGGGCGGCAGTGCGAAAAACGCCTCGATCTCTTGCAGCAGCGTATCAGCCAGCCAGCTCTTGGCCCCGTAGCGCCCGGTGATCACGTTGAACATACCCGCTGCCACGCGAGAGGCGCTTTTTGGATCGAGATCGTCGATCAGGGTTACGCGCTGCCCTGCGTGGCAAAGGCGCGTGGCCAGAAAGGTACCAGCCAGGCCACCTCCCAGGATCACAACATGCTGCGGCATAAGATCTTCGGTCAGGTTTTAGAAACAGTTCTGCACGGGGCAAAGGTACACACTCTGCGCTAATTCTCGCGCGACCTGCTACCTTCGCAGCAGAGAGCTCGGATACATCCCAGGTCTGACTCCGCAGGACAGCCCCGATTCAAGCCCGGGACAAACTTTGCCCCCGAGACGGTAGTTTCCTCTTTCAACCCAAAACCTTTTCATGTCTTTTACTCAAATCGTTCCCCTCGACCGCTACAATTGGGAGCAGACCCTCGACATCAAGCTCGCCCCCGAGCAGGAGGGCAATCTTCCGCCCGTACTGTATTCGCTGGCGCAAGCTCGCTTCGAAGACCTACACCCCTACGGCATCGTGCGCGAAGAGAAAATGGTCGGCCTACTCATGTATGGAGAGTTTGGGGGAATCTGCTGGATTAGCCGAGTGATGATCGACGCGGCATACCAGCGCCAAGGCATCGGGCGAGCCGCAGTGAGTCAGTTGCTGCAGCAGTTGCAGCGCAACATTTCCTGCCGCGAAATCCGCACCAGCTACTCCCCCGACAACTATGCCGCTAGCGCCTTCTTCGAATCGCTGGGGTTTACGCCATTGGAGGCTCAGCTCGAAAGCGAGGTGGTAGCGCGCTTTAAGGGGAAGCGATAGGGAGGATGTGAACGGCCCATAGAGGATTCGGCAAGGAGTACCCCACTAGCGCTGTTCAGTTTGGCCGGGAAATGCTTTCTGCACTTTTGGGACGAGAAAAGCTGGCTCTCCGACGTACCCGTACGTTGTACAGTTCTAGTCATTAGTTTCGCGGTTCAAAGTTCAAAGTAAATATAGCCGCTTGGGGCGGCCACTGAGTGAGCCAATATGAACGGGGGCTGACCAAAGT
>CAYVAP010000061.1:9651-12691 GCA_964449365.1 uncultured Bacteroidia bacterium | reverse complement strand
AGTAGCCCTGATTGGCTCTGCGCAGCTTGGGTAACTTTCAACCTTGAACTTTGAATCGCGAAACTAATGACTAGGGGTGGGCCATTCTGTACCTCCCAGCCTTCTTAAACGGTATGACAGACCAAAAATAAGGACTACGTGTAAGTTTTATAGGGTAGTTCTCTCATAAGCTCAAACAAGTTGAGCTTTCTACCAACGAAGAACGAGCGGCTCCCTTTGAGAACCGCTCGTTGTATCGCTCAGCGCGAGGAGATCATCAGCCAAATAGCTTACCCAGTAGCCCTTTTTTCTTTTCTTCGATCTTGAAACCAGCTTCTTGAACTAGGCTCATGACTTCGCCGGAGTTCATCTCCTCTACCTCTACGGTGAGGATTTTGTTGGGGTCGTCGGTGTTGACGCTCCACTGCTTGATGCGGGTTTCACCTTCGAGGAAGGGGGTTACTTTTTCGATGCATCCTCCACAATTGATGTTGGTTTGATAGGTCAAGGTCATAGCGATCAGTATTATTATTCGAGCTCGCCCAGCTTTTTGCCATACATCTCCATCTCCTCGTTTTTACCGATATTGCCGGTGATGGTGACCAGTTGACTTAGCCACTCCCGCTCGTTGGGCTGTAGCTCATGTAGCGTTTTCATGTATGGATAGGCTTTTTCGAGGAGCTCGAGGATTCTTGCGTCCAGCTCGGCGATTCCTTCATCATCGTTGTTTTGGAGCTTGGCCTTTTTCTGGCTCAGCTCAGCGGCCTGGTTGACGTAGTAGGCGCCCAAGCCGTAGTTGGCTTGCAGGTTGTCGGGATCTTGGTCGTATGCGTCTTTGTAGAGCTTGAGGGCTTGATCGGTCTCGCCGTTGCGCTCCAGCAGGCTCGCGTAAGCCAGTTTGATGGGCAAGTCGTTGGGATCTTCGGCGATAGCGGCTTCGAATTTCCCTTTGGCTTCTTCCAGCAGCTCGGGATTGTTGTTGTAGATATTGAGTTGCTGACGCTTGAGGTCGCGATCCTCGCCCATGATTTCGAGACCACGGTCGATGGTAGCAATGGCTTTGCTTGGCTTACCTTGAGCGTCGTAGATCACGGCTAGTTGCTGAAAGATGTAGCTCAACTGCACGGAGTCATTTTGAAACTCTCCGGTGGCTTTGAATACTTCGAGCGCTTTCTCATCCACATTGAGGTAGCGATTTTCGAAGGTCGTCAGGGCAGTTTCCAGATGCTCGATCGACTGGGCGGTATCCTCGAGCAGGATGTAGGTCGCTCCCAGCATGCGGTTGGTCATGAAGTGCTCAGGCTGCAAGTCAGCCGCAGCGTTGAAGTACTCAGCGGCTTTGTCGTAGTTGCCTTCGTTGAAGGCCGGTACGGCAGCGTTGTTGAAGAGCGCCCCGAAAATCTTACCATCGATTTGCTCTAGCTTAGCGGTATTCTCGATCCGGCGCGACTCCTCGTGGTTCATCGCTATTTCGTAGTTTTCTTGAGCTTTGAGCAAGGCATCGGGGTACATCGCAGCCAAGGTAGAGTCGGTGCCCACTTGCAAGTAGGCTTTGGCGAGGTTGTAATAGCCCTTGGGCTGATGCTTGGGCTTGATTTCGTCGATTTGCTCAAATGATTGCTCGATCTTTTCGATGGCTTTGCCCGGGTCGCCATTTTGCAGCGCCATGATCCCGGAGGTCATGGTCGATTTTTGGGCATAGGCTGTCGCTGCAGCCAGCGTGAGGATAAGTAGGAGGCAGCTTATCTTGTTCGTCATCGGTTCAAAAGTTTGGATACACTAGGGATTGATAGAAACGGTTGATGACCTTGGCGTGGGGAGAGACGCAAACCAGGGCCTCGGTGCAAACATCGGTGGTAAGGTGCACAAACTCAACCCACTGATATTAGCGCAAGGTTAAGCCTTACGTTTCTTAATGCAACGTTAAGGCTGGTGCTCTATTCTTCGCTGTCATCAGCGGGCGGTTGCTGTCCGTTGAGGGGGGTCTTTTCAGGGGTGGCATCTTCGATCTGCTCGCTCTCGTCGTCGCGCTCTATGACTTTGGCCACCGACGCGATCTGATCGCCCTCTCGCAGGCGAATGAGCATCACCCCGGTCGTGTTGCGACCCAAGGTAGAGATGTCGCGCACGTCGATGCGCACGGTGTTGCCGTGGCGAGTGATGATCATGATGGTCTCATCTTCGAGCCCCTCGACTACCTTGAGGGTAATCAGCCCTCCTGAGCGCGCAGAGACATTCATGGTCTTGACGCCCTTGCCGCCGCGATTGGTGAGGCGATACTCCCCGATGGGGGTCTGCTTACCGAAGCCATTTTCCGACACGGTCAGCACGTGGTAATCATCACCTGGCACAATCACCATGCCTACGGCTTCATCGTCGGCCCCGGTCAGGTTGATCCCCCGTACTCCGGCGGCGGTGCGGCCCATCTCGCGCACGTTTGTCTCGTCGAAGCGCACGGCGTAGCCCGCTTTGCTGGCAATCATCACCTGGCTAGAGCCATTGGTGAGCTTGGCTTCGAGCAGCTCGTCGCCTTCGTTGACACTGATCGCGATGATGCCATTGGCACGAGGGCGGCTGTAGGCCCGCAGAGAGGTCTTTTTCACCATGCCTCGGCGAGTAGCCATCATGATGTAGTGGTGGTCGACAAAGTCTTCGTCGTCCAGAGTCTCGACCGTCACATAGGCCATCACGCGGTCTGCGCGGTCGATCTGGATGAGGTTTTGAATAGCACGGCCCTTGTGGGTGCGATCGCCCTCGGGGATCTCGTAGACCCGCAGCCAGTAGCACTTGCCCTGCTCGGTGAAGAAGAGCATGTAGTTGTGGGTGCGCGCCACGAAGAGGTGCTCGACGAAGTCGCTATCTTTGCGGCCAGCGCCGCGGAAGCCTTTGCCCCCTCGTCCCTGAGCCGAATACTCCGCCGCATTGGTGCGCTTGATGTAGCCCTGATTGGTAATGGTGATGATCACATCGGTGTTGGCGATCAGATCCTCAATGCGGATTTCGCCTTCGGCAAAGGTGATCTCAGTACGGCGCTCGTCGCCAAATTTTGCCTTCACATCGG
>CAYVAP010000061.1:0-9641 GCA_964449365.1 uncultured Bacteroidia bacterium | reverse complement strand
GTCGGCCAGCAACGATTCGTAGTAGTCGATTTTTGCTTTGATTTCGCGGTATTGCTCCTGGATCTTTTCGCGCTCCAGTCCGGTGAGGCGCTGCAAGCGCATGTCGAGAATGGCCTTGGCTTGGATCTCTGATAGCTCAAAGCGATCCATCAGCCCTTCGCGGGCGATGTCAGCCGTGCGTGAGGCGCGAATCAAGGCGATCACTTCGTCGAGATGATCCAGGGCAATGAGCAAGCCCTCCAGAATGTGGGCACGCTTGCGGGCCTCCTCTAGCTCGTACTCGGTGCGCCGGATCACCACTTCGTGGCGGTGATCCACGAAGTGGCGAATCATATCCTTGAGGCCCAGGGTCTGGGGGCGCCCGCGGACCAGGGCCACGTTGTTGATGCTAAAAGAGGTCTGTAGCGCGGTGAGTTGGTAGAGCTTGTTGAGCACGACCTTGGCGTTGGCGTCGCGCTTGACATCGACCACAATGCGGATTTTTTCCAAGCGGCCCGACTCATCGCGCACGTCGGCGATACCGTCGAGCTTTTTGTCGGTGACCAGTTGGTCGATCTTCTGGATGGTGGTCGCCTTATTGACCTGATAGGGGATTTCGGAGAAGATGATTTGCTCGCGCTCGCCTTTGACCTCGATGATCTCGGCCTTGGCGCGGATCACCACGCGGCCTCTTCCGGTTTCGTAGGCTTCGCGAATGCCCTCGGTGCCGTAGATGATGCCACCAGTGGGGAAATCTGGCCCTTTGACGTGTTGCATCAGCTCGTCGAGCTCGATGGCGCGGTTCTCGATGTAGGCGCTGATGGCGTCGACCACTTCGCCGAGGTGATGCGGCGGCATGTTGGTGGCCATGCCCACGGCGATGCCACTAGCCCCATTGAGCAGCAAGTTGGGCACCTTGGAGGGCAGTACCGTCGGCTCGGAGAGCGAGTCGTCGAAGTTGGGGCGAAAGTCGACGGTGTTTTTGTCGAGGTCTTCGAGCATCTCCTCGGAGATGCGGCGCAGGCGCGCCTCGGTGTAGCGCATGGCGGCGGGGTTGTCGCCGTCGATGGAGCCAAAGTTGCCCTGCGGATCGACCAGAGGATAGCGCAGCGACCAATCCTGGGCCATGCGCACCATGGTGTCGTAGACGGCGCTATCGCCGTGGGGGTGAAATTTACCCAGCACCTCGCCCACGATACGGGCCGACTTCTTGTAGGGCCGATTGCTGGCCAGGCCCAGCTCGCTCATGCCATAGAGCACCCGTCGATGTACGGGCTTGAGGCCATCGCGTACGTCAGGGAGGGCGCGAGAAACGATCACCGACATCGAATAATCGATGTAGGCCGATTTCATTTCGTCTTCTATGACCCGGGTGATAATCTTATCAGAATCTTCCATCTAAGAGGTCGCTACGTTGCATCTAAATCAGGCAGGCAAATTAGCGAAATCCTAGCTGCTTTAAAAGCCAAGCGTGTGCTTTGCGCCAGGTAAAAAGGGGGAAACCTCGACCAGGTACCGCTTGGGTCAGGGGTGATTTTTGGTGGCGTACGCAAGGTTTTGAGGCTGCGGGTGGCGAATGTTGTTGGGGTATCCGTTAAAGCTCCCTGTGCAAAAAATGGCTTTTCCGCTTCTCAGAGAAAGAATCTTACGCCATGATGCTATCTCCGCAGGAGATAATCCGCGCCCGACCCATCGGGGCAGGTGTACCGAGACTGCCACCCCGCCCTCATTCACCCAACTGTGTACCCCCGTGGCGTGGATGCTTTGCCCCAAAAAGCTAACGAGCCACGCCACATGTAATGCCCCAAGGTCTGCCCGTCCATTTTTTAGCATTTCAAATGTATGAAGCTCAGCCATTTACCGCTAGACTCTTGATCCCTCCCCGATATCTTTGTTTCTGTCAACCGACCATCACAATTATGCAATCATCAGAATTCAACTCGACCCAAGCCCGCGACTGGCGCTTTTTTAACCTGATCTTGGAGAGCCATGGCTGGGACGATTTTGACGATACCGAGTGGAGAATGGATCAAGGCGAAATCTGTACCCCCGAGGGATACCGCAGCCGCCGCAACGGGGATGCCACCCTGGAGGTGCGCTACCATGCGCCGGTCAACATGATCAGCCTGCGGGTAACCGACGACCGCACCCAAGACAACATCCAACTGCACTTTTTGTATGACGACCGCCCGGAGCGAATTCTGGAATGGATCGTAGCCCAACAAGAACATCTCGACCTGGACAGCTATGCCAGCCTTCTCCACCACGCACAACAGCAGTGCGAGATGATTTTGCTGGAAAAGTCAGACATGGAGATCTACGAGGTCAAGCCATCAGCGAGTCAAGGCTAAAGCATAGGGTTCCTGCTTGCAACTTCTGCGGCTTTGCGTATCTTTTGGCCATGAAATCCCTAGCCGAAACCTTAAAAGCGCACATCCGGGATGTGCCAGACTTTCCCATTCCGGGTATCCTCTTCCGCGATATTTCTCCCATCTTCCTCGCCCCAGACTTGATCCAAGCCTGCGAATCGGCCCTCGCCGAGCCATGGCGCAGCAGCGAGGTAACCAAGGTGATCGGGATCGACAGTCGCGGCTTTCTCTTTGGGCCCCAGCTCGCCTCGCAGCTTGACGCAGGCTTCGTGATGGTCCGCAAAAAGGGCAAACTTCCTCCTGAAACCGTATCGGTCTCCTACGCGCTGGAGTATGGCGAGGCTGAGATCGAATCGGTCAAAAGCGCCATCGAACCCGGCGATCAGGTGATCATCCACGATGACCTGCTAGCCACCGGTGGCACCGCCGCCGCCGCCGCCAACTTGGTACAAAAACTGGGAGGGACAGTACTCGGCTTCAGCTTTTTGGTCATGCTCGATGCCCTCCAAGGCGACGATGTCATTCGCAGCCACAGCGATCGCATCGAGGCCCTGCTGCATTATTAGCAGGCATGGCGTTTTCCATCCCCTCACCTATATGGATGGTCAGGGGTATGAGGGTATGAGGGAATAAGGTATAAGGGTAGGCCGTGTAATCTGCCCCATTTTCAGCCCGGCGTTTTTGAATCCCCCAAAGGGCACTAAATCCCTTTGTTATTGCTGAGTTACAGTGTTTTCATCTTTCAAAATACGCCGGGCTGATTTCCTATCGGATTACACACCCTAGGTATAAGGGAATAAGGGAATAAGGTATAAGGTGATCAGGCACAGCGTTTACCTACTGTTTCGGTTGGCTCACTCAGTGGCCGCCCAAGCGGCTCGATTTGCTTTCAATTACGAATTACGAATTACGAATTACGAATGCGAAGCACTCCCTAAATCCTATACCGTATTCCCATGACCGTTCATATCGGTCCAGTGGTATGTGGTAAGCTACTTTGGTTGAAAAGCGCCCGGGGCTACCCATACACTGCTTGCAGCAGGGCTGCCTCGGGCTGCCCGCCGGGCTGCTGCCACACGACTTGCCCGGCCTTGAGGCCGATCACATGGGCCTCTGCTCGGCGCAGGGGCTCCAGGTCGTGGGTGGTGCAGAGGATCGTCTTGCTTTCATCGCGAGCAAGAGAGAATAGCAAACGGGTAAGCTCGCGCCGTGCCAGGGGGTCGAGCGATTGGCCTGGCTCGTCCAGCATCAGAATGGGGGTCTGCTGACAAAGGGCCCGGGCGATGGCGGCTTTCTGGCGCTCGCCGCCGGAGAGCTGATGCAGGGTACGCTCGTGTAGAGCGGTGATACCTAGACGCTCTAGCGCCGTAATAGCAATTTGATGATCCTGAGAGCGGTAAGTACCCAGCCAGTCGAGGTAGGGAAAGCGCCCCATCAGCACAAACTGATAGGTGCTGAGTTGTGGATAGGCAGGGAGGTCTTGGGGTACCCAAGCCACCTGACGCGCGAGCTGACGCGCGTGATACGTGCGCAGGGGGCGACCAAGTAGATCAATTTCTCCCTGATAGCGGAGGACTTGGCCTAGGCAGCGCAAAAGGGTGGTCTTGCCACTGCCATTGGGCCCAATGATGAAGTGAACAGTTTGGTCGGAAAAGGTCAAATCAATGCCTCGCAGAATGGCATGGCCCTGTCGGCGGACGTGAAGCTGATGTACCTCGAGTAGGCTCATTCCGAGCAAAGCAACGGTTAATACTCATCCTCGTTGAAGAGGAAGTCTTCTTTGGAGGGATAATCGGGCCAGATCTCTTCGATATTCTCATATTGCTGATCTTCATCGTCGAGCTCCATCAGATTTTCTACCACTTCCAGCGGGGCCCCAGAGCGATTGGCAAAATCGATCAGTTCGTCGCGGGTGGCTGGCCAGGGGGCGTCCTCCAAATAGGTAGCTAACTCAAGCGTCCAGTACATAACCTCTTCCTTTGATTTGAAAACGGCGCACAGATAGAATTCTACCAGACTTTGTCAAGCGCCTACCGGGTTGATTTTCTGAGGGTGGTAACGCAGGGCATCAGTAAATGTTGCGTCCCTTTTGCCAAACAGAAGATAATTGTTTCCGCCTGGAAGGAGATAAAAATTTATCGCTAATTTTGACCCATATCATTGCTTCATGACCTTTCTCAACCCGGCCTTATTATGGGGGCTGCTGGCCCTGGCTGTGCCCATCATCGTACACTTCTTCAACCTGCAACGCCCCAAGCAGGTGCTCTTCAGCAACGTGGCCTTTGTCAAAGAAGTGCGCAAGACGGTGGTCCGACGCCTGAAATTTCAACAGTGGCTGCTGCTGCTAGCTCGCTTGCTTGCCGTGGCGGCCATCGTGCTGGCCTTTGCCAACCCCGTGATCATGGATACCGACCGAGCCATGTTACAGGGCAACCGCTCCATCGCCCTGGTGATCGACAACTCTTACAGCATGACGGCTGGCAACGAAAAGGGCCAATACTTTCAGCAGGCCATCTCTTTGGCGCGCAATATCATCCGTTCCTACGGGCGGCAGGATGAGTTTTTGGTCATGACTACCCACGACCTCAAACTCGGCTACAATTTCAGCAATCAGGAGGAAGCCCTCGACAACCTCCGCGAGCTGAGCATCGCCCAAAACATCCGCAGCCACGAAGAAATGCTCAGCCTGCGCGAAGACCTCTTCCGCCGGGCGGGCAATCAGGTGCGCGAATTGTACCTGCTGAGTGATTTTCAGCAATCTACCGTCATGGCCGATAGTCAGCGCCTAGCCCTGGCCGACTCTAGCTTGCTGGTCAAATACCTGCCGCTGGCTACCCGTGATCAGGCCAATGCCTACCCGGCGCAACATCAGATCCGCTCGCAGGTGCTCGAAAAAGACAAGCCCGTAGAGATAGGGCTAGAGCTGCTCAACGATGGCAATAGCCCCATCAACGATCTGAGCGTGCGCGTGATCCTTAATGGCAAAGCCGCCGCCATCGACAATACCGACCTGGAGGCCAACGACCGCCGCAGCCTGAACCTCTCTTTTACCCCTGCCGAAGCAGGCTGGCTCTCGGGCTACATCGAGATTGATGACAACCCCGTCGACTTCGACAACCGCCGCTACTTTAGCCTCTATGTACCTGAGGATGAGAAAGTACTGGTGGTAGAGGGAGACCCGTCGCGCAACGTGCGCGTCCTCTACGAATCGATCTTTTCCCAATTCGAAGCCAACTTCATCCCTGCCCGCGACCTGGCCACGGTGCAACTCAACGAGTATCGCTCGCTAGTCCTGCTGGGCGTCAATCAGGTTAGTTCAGGGCTGGCCGATCGGCTGAGTACCTTCATCGCTGAAGGAGGGAGTGTGATGTTTTTTCCGGGCAAAAAGCTTGACCTGACCAGTTTCAACGTGTTCGCCAGCTCGGTAGGGCTGGGTACCTTCGGTGAGGCCATCAAATTTCAGGGGGGCAAGCCCGCCGCCGGGGTCGACCTGGAGCATCCTGTGTTCGAGGGCGTTTTTACTCGCAACCAAGACAATCGCAGCTTCGATGCACCCCAGGTGTACCAATATCACCCCCTGACGCTGAATAATCGCACGGTGCAAAACCGCATCATGAGCCTCGACAATCAGGATCCCATTTTGGTGGAAAGCCGCCTGGGCGAAGGACTGATGTTCACCTTTACCCTCTTTCCCGGCGATGACTGGACCGACCTGCACGTGAAGTCGATCTTTCCGCCCTTGCTCTTTCGAGCCACCCAGATCATGAACCAAACCCAAAACGTGCAGCAAGGCCAGGAAATCGGCTACTTCGAGCCTAAGCGCATCCGCACTGACAACAAGGCCCTGATCAACCTGGTCGGACCTGATGGGCAGCTCATCACCCCCGAGCAGTACGTGCAAGGCGGGGCTACCACCCTCAACTTCGAAAAAGTGGACCTGCAAGAGGGCAATTACGATATCGTGCAGGAAGGCAAGCTGCTGGAAAAAATTTCCTTCAACATCTCCGACCGCGAGTCTCGTCTGGCCTTTTTTGACGTCGACGACCTCGCGCAGCGCCTTGCAGCCACAGGTTATCCCAATATTCAGGTGCTCGAAGCCCGGGCCGACACGGTAAGTAGTCGCATTCAAGCTGAAAAGGAGGGGACCCCGCTGTGGAAATATTTTGTGTTAGCCGCCCTGGTCTTTTTGCTTGTCGAAATTTTGATTCTACGCTTGAGGAGTCAGTGATCAGTGATCAATGAACAGTAATCAGATCAGTGATCAGGGAACAGGGAACAGTGATCAGGGAGCAGTGAACAGGGAACAGGGAACAGGGAGCAGGGAGCAGTGAACAGGGAATAGTGAACAGGGAACAGGGAGCAGGGAGCAGTGAACAGGGAACAGGGATCAGGGAATAGTGATCAGGGAACAGGGAACAGGGAATAGTGAACCATGAATAGTGATCGATGATCAGTGATAGCAGGGGGAGAGCGGTAAATTATGACTATGACCAGTGAACTATGAACCATGAATTATGAACTACTTTCTCCCCTCAGTTACGGTGGTTGACGCTGGTCATGAGCTGGATGGCCAGCGGGTATCGCTGCGTATCGCTCATGGGTCGATCGATGCGATAGGGGAGGTGGGTACGCTAGCGGCGCAGGCGGATGAGCAGGTGCTGTCTCTGCCTGAAAGCGCCTGTGTGTCGCCAGGCTGGATCGACTTGCAGGCGCATTTGCAAGATCCTGGCCATGAACACAAAGAGTCGATGGAGGCCCTGGCCACGGCGGCGGCGCGCGGCGGCTTCACCGACCTGATCTGCTATCCCGAAACGGACCCGCCGCTAGACCGGGCACAGTTGATCGATGGACTACAGCGACGCGCTGCGCGCCTGCCCGCTCAGCTCCATTTTGTGGGGCACCTCACCGAGCAGGGACATGGAGCCGAGTTGGCCGAATTGTATGACATGCACCGGGTGGGCGCCCCGGCCTTTACCAACGGGCTGCAACGCCTGCGCGATAGCGGCGTGATGCTGCGCCTGCTGCAGTATCTCAGGGCCTTTGATGGGCTGATGATGCTTTCGCCTCTGGAAACCCGCCTGGTACCCGATGGGCAAATGAACGAAAGCCCCCAGGCTGTCCGCCTGGGCATGCGCGGCATCCCCGAAGTGGCCGAGAGCATGGCCGTGGCCCAAGACCTGGAGTTGCTCCACTATGCGCCAGGTCGCCTGCACTACCAGCCCCTCACCTCGCCGCGGGCCCTGGCCCAGATCGTGCAGGCCCGCCCCCATGCCAGCCGACCACTCACCATGGGCGTACCGCTGTGCTATCTCATTCACAGCGACGAAGAGCTGAGCAGCTTCGACACTAGGCTCAAGGTGTTTCCTCCTTTGCGCAGCCCCGAGCAGCGCGCAGCCCTGCGCGCTGCCTTGCAACGCGGCGAAATCGACGTGCTGACCAGTGGGCACCGCGCCCAGGGCCTAGAAGAAAAAGACCTCGAGTTTGCCCTGGCCGAGCCTGGCATGCTCACTTTGCAGACCTTCTACCCGCTGGCCATGACCCTGGTGAAGGATGGCCTGCTGTCTACCAGCGATCTGATCGCCCTGATCACCCATGGCCCCCGGCGGGTGTTGGGCTGGCCAGAGCTGCACCTCACCGCAGGGGCAGACGCGCACCTGACCCTCTTCGACCCCACTGCCCACTGGACCCTCATCGCGCAAGACATCCCTTCTCGCGCCAAAAACAGCCCCTACCTCGGCCAACCATTGACCGGGCAGGTGCTGGGTACCTTTTGCCAAGGGCAGTGGATCGAGGGGTAGTGGGTACGGTATACCACTCTGACAGGCCGTGCCGTATCCCTGATACCGCTGATACGCCCTGCTTGTCTCCGAATGCCATTGACACAAAACGATTCTTCCTGATGTCCCGACCTTATGACTTGATTTTGTGGGGCGCGACTGGCTTCACTGGCCAATTGGTGGCCCGCTACTTGCACTGCAGCTACGGCCATACCCTGCGCTGGGCCATCGCTGGCCGAAGCCTCAGCAAATTGGAACAACTGCGCCAGCGCCTGGAAGCCCCTGCCTTGCCCCTGCTCACGGGCGATAGCCACGATCTGGCTTCGCTGGAAGCCCTGGCCGCCCAGGCCAAGGTGATTGGCAGCACGGTAGGGCCCTACGCCTTGCATGGCTCGGAACTGGTGGCGGCTTGTGTGGCGCAGGGCACTCATTACTGCGACCTCACCGGTGAAGTACAATGGATGCGCCGCATGATCGACCAGCATCACGCTACGGCACAAGCCCAGGGGGTGAAAATCGTGCACAGCTGTGGCTTCGACTCGATTCCTTCGGATTTGGGCGTGATGTTTTTGCAGCAGGCAGCTAAAGCCCAGTACGGCGAATACTGCACCCACATCGGCTTTCGCCTCAAGGGAGCCAGTGGCGGCTTTAGCGGCGGCACCCTGGCTAGCCTCAACCATGTGCTGGCCGAGGCGGCCCAAGATCGCTCCGTGGCCGACCTGCTGGCCGATCCCTATGCCCTCAACCCCGAGGGGGAGCGGCAAGGGCCAGATGGCCCCGATCAGGATCAGGCCCGCTACGATTCGCTGGCCAAAGCCTACACCGCCCCCTTTGTGATGGGCAGCATCAATACCCGAGTGGTACGTCGCAGCCACGCTTTGCTCGACTATCCCTATGGCTCTGACTTTTGCTATGACGAGGCCACCCTCACGGGCCCCGGCATGATGGGGCAGGTCGCCGCCTGGGGCATGAGTGTGGGGATGGGGTTGATGCAAAAAGCCACCCCCGGCACCCCCCTGCGTTGGCTGATGAATACCTTTTTGCCCAAGCCAGGTGAAGGCCCTTCGGAGCGCGCTCAGGAAGCCGGATTCTTCAAGGTCCACCTGTTCGGAACGCTGGCCAATGGCGAAGTGGTAGTCGCCAAAGTCAAGGGGGATCGCGATCCCGGGTACGGCTCCACCAGCCGTATGCTGGCCGAAAGTGCGATCTGCCTGGCCCTGGATGAGCTCTCCACCCCACACGGCGTACTCACCCCGGCGGTGGCCATGGGAGAAGCCCTACGCCAGCGGCTGGAAGCCCAGGCAGGCGTACACTTTGAGCTCGCTTGATCCAAAAAAAGGGAAAAAGCCGCGATTTGATCGGTATAAGGGCTCTCTGTTGCACCTTGGCTTTGATATTGATGAAAACTTATCGACCTTTCTTCGTACACCGGATAAGATAAGATTACCATTTCAACTGAGTATATGTCGCAGGAGCGTTACCGTAGAAGGAGCAGCATCATCGAGGAATTCGATAC